>NZ_JFJX01000072.1:0-135381 GCF_000611875.2 Tatumella sp. UCD-D_suzukii | reverse complement strand
CACTCCTGCACAGCTGTACCACCTACATCATTACCCAACACGGACGATAAACCATGACCGGACAGACTCTTTCACGCCTTAGCCTGACAGCACTGGTTCTGGTCGTCATCACCGGCTGTCGTGATGAACAAAAAAATAAAGCCGACCAGGACGCACTGGTCCGTACTTCACTGGATAATCTGGTGACAGTGAAAGGCGGTGAGTTTCAGATGGGAGATTTTGGCCCTCTGGTGGCTGAAAAACTGCCCTACAACTTCGACCTGGACACTCCCCTTCATCCGGTTACGCTGTCCGACTTCCGTATCGGGAAATACCGCGTCACCTGGGGAGAGTTTAATCGCTGGCTCGTTATTCAGGGGCGGGATAAGAACGTCATCTACCAGACGATTTTTCAGGGAAAATATTTCAGTAAAGAAGACAAAGCTGCGCTGGGGGAAATATATCCTGCCACGGCAAGCTGGCAGGACGCCCGCGAATACTGCCAGTGGCTAGGGAAAGTAAGTAACCGCAGCATGGACCTGCCCACCGAAGCGCAGTGGGAATACGCCGCCCGCAGCAGGGGACAGTTTCTGATTTACGCTAACAGCACTAACCGCTGGTACTACGATTACGACAACGCCCGTAACTTTACCTCCAGCATGCACAAAAAACCTGTCGGTAGTTTCCCTCCCAATCCTCTTGGTCTCTACGACATGATGGGAAACGGCGCTGACTGGGTAAAAGACTGGTATGCGAAAGACTACTACAGTCATTCACCCGAAAACGATCCGCAGGGGCCGGCATCCGGTGAGAAAAAAGTACGTAGGGGTCTTATTGCCGGCACTGATTCCTATACGATAACCCGCAACAGTAAAAAGCCAGATAGCGAATGGGGTTCGGAATTCCGCTGCGTGGAGAACAGTCCTTTGAAGTGATGAAATTAAACATAACCCCCCTTACCGGCACCGCCCCGGATGCACTCAGCGCGATTTTCAGCCCTGAGCTATATAAATGTATCTTTCTCCGGAATCGCGCTGAGAGATTTTCAGGGGTATGCACCGGAGTGACTGACGGCAGGCTTCATCCTGAATTCAGGACGAAACCGTCAAAAAAACGGACTGACGTATCCCCTCAGCGCAGGAACGGCCCGGGCCTTGACCCGGTGAACTCCCCCTCCTGGCGCACCGCTGCCCGATCTGCCTGCATTTTTTCAGCGTAACGCTGCGCCCCTGTCTGCGGCTCGTCCTGGACGCATTCATTCGCTCATCGGTGCGATATCGCGATAATTCGCCGGGATGTGTTCCCGGAGACAATCGGGGGGATTTTTGTCTCAGGTCTATGGGTAAGGAATCTGGTTATTGTTTTTTATCTCAGAAAAGGAATATTCAGTTTGTTTGCGGTTTTTTATTATCAGTACAGTGAGTATTCCGTTCGTTTTTTTTTCAGGCAGGCTGATCTTACCTGGCATTGGTGGGCACGCGACTAAGTGAGTAAACTCTTAATCAGAGGTGACTCAAATGATAAAATCCGTATCAACCACCAAAAAACCGGAAACAGCATACGCCTGAATTCCGCCGAAACGTGAACGCCACTGATAAAAACTGGCATTGCTCATGCTATGTTCGCACCACAATCCGGGCACCGGCGTTCCTGCCCCGGCGTGTTTCAGAATGGCCATAATCTGACTGTAAGACGTGATTTTTTCATAGAAATCTACTCAGTTCAGACTACGAGAAAATTCTACGGCTGAACACAGCGGTCTTTCGGGAAGATGACCGTAGCGCAGCAGGTATTTGAGCAAACTATGAAAAACACTAAACGACGGATGTAGTGGGCAGTCAGTAATGATAACGGCAAGATGCTATCAACAGAGAATCATCGCTTACAGCGTAAACAAATCGATGTTCTGCCGTTATCCTTCGGGACCAAAACCCCGCAAGATTATATTTAAGTGGCTCTGGTTTACCCTTCCCCTCAAACGGAGTTCTGCTGGCATCTTTGATAAGTTCATTGATCTTTTTAACTGTCTTTTTATCCGCATTTTGCCAGTAAAGATAATCTTCCCACGCTTCTTCAGACCAAATCAGTTTCACTCAATGACATTCCTTTCTACACCATTGCCATTTTTCAGGCTATCGACTGAATCCATTAGTCGGCGGGCATTTTTGGGAGAGCGCAATAAATAAGCGGTTTCTTCAAGTGAATTGAATTCCTCAAGAGACATCAACACACATGATTCACCGTTCTGCCGGGTGATCAGGACAGGGGATCTATCTTCAACAGTCTGAATCATTGTTGCAGAGAGATTTTGACGTGCTTCACTGTAGCTGACAGCTTTCATTTTACATACTCCCATCAATATCATTGTACATTTCAATGTACAATCAAAGTGGTTACTTGTAAAACGGTATTTGCCATAACACCCCACCTCAGACGCCCTGAGACCGTTTTTACGGGGTAAGGCATAAAAACGGCTGATAGCAGGTTTGGGACCTTAACACGGTAACTGAAACTACTTCACGTATGACGGGCGGAACCTGCTCAGAGCGGATACACGGGAAACCGGAGGAGTTTTTTATTATCAGCACGGTGAATATTCCGTTCGCTTTGTGGTAAGGCTTGCTATCTGTAATCCGCTGCGGGCGACCGGGCAAAGGGCGCCAGGCCGCGCCCTCTGCACTCCCGGCCCTGCGACAAGCCTGCCCGCCGCTGCGCGGTACCTTCACTCACTCATATGTCCTTTACGGACCGGTCATGATTCGCTCCTGCTCAGCATGACCTCTCGCCGCGTCCCTGCGGCTCGTCCTGGCCACATTCACTCGCTCAGCGGTGCGATGTCGCCCGACCATCGGTGCAGTCATCCGCGGAAAAGCGGATTGTGGTTTTGTTTTAAAAAACTAAACACAAGCTCAGGTGCCCGGAGAGCAGGTTTTGGGGCGCTATCCGCAGCGCCGAACGCAGAGTGACGGCCAGGCTGAGCCGGCATGGACGCCGGCGAAAGCACGGCTGAGCCAGGACGGCGAATCCGGGCGGGCCGTCAGGCCGGAGCGATAAGTGAGGGGACAGCGAGGACCTGCGCCAGGCGCGGATTGTTAAGGCCCGCGCCTTCGGGCCTTAACCCGGCCGCCGCCATGCGCCAACTGAAACTACTTCACGTATGACGGGCGGAATCTGCTCAGAGCGGAAAAGAAAAACAGTGGCACAGCCTGTCAGCCGTTATTAACGCCCCGCCCTCGGGCCTTAAACTTTCTACAGACGTAAAAAAACCCGCCGGAGCGGGTTTCTTCGAACAGGGTCGGCGAGAGAGGATTATTCCCCTTCGGGCCGTTGCTGCGCAACGTTGTCTCGCTTCGCTCGGCTCAAACCTCCTTCGGAGGTTCTCATCCTGTTGACTACAGACGTAAAAAAACCCGCCGGAGCGGGTTTCTTCGAATATGGTCGGCGAGAGAGGATTCGAACCTCCGACCCACTGGTCCCAAACCAGTTGCGCTACCAAGCTGCGCTACTCGCCGAAATACTGCATCTCTTTCTTATTCTTTGCCTGGTGCGAAGAGAGGGACTTGAACCCTCACGTCCGTTAAGACACTAACACCTGAAGCTAGCGCGTCTACCAATTCCGCCACCTTCGCATAACCAGCAAAAAATGGGGTGGCTAATGGGACTCGAACCCACGACAACTGGAATCACAATCCAGGGCTCTACCAACTGAGCTATAGCCACCATATCTTTCTTACTACAACGATGCCAAAAACATCTTTACTACTCTCGCGGTAAACCACCGCAGCTCTTGCGCATAAACCAAATGGCGCGCCCGACAGGATTCGAACCTGAGACCTCTGCCTCCGGAGGGCAGCGCTCTATCCAGCTGAGCTACGGGCGCTTAGCGCCGTTGCGGATGCGGATATTACGGGTTTGAGGTGATCCTGTCTAGTGCTTTTTAAATAAAAAAATTCATTTGCTTACTGAATGCACAGTTTGAGCGAAGATCCATCACAAAGAACAATAATCCACCGCAATACGGCTACTGACTCATAATTTTCCCAGCCAGTGATACTTTTGGTAACGGAGGAGTCTGAGTTGTCTGCGCCAGCGTGAAGGTTGCTTAATCAGCCGGTATAACCACTCCAGTCCCATTTTCTGCCATAACAGAGGCGCACGCTTAACCCGACCGCTGAACACATCATAAGTCCCGCCTACCCCCATATAGAGGGCATCAGGATAAATTTCACGGCAACGGCGAATAAAAAGCTCCTGACGCGGTGAGCCCATAGCCACTGTCACTATCTTTGCCCCGCTCCCGGCGATTGCACGGATCACGCCCTCTGTTTGCTGTTCAGTAAAATAGCCGTCCTGTGTTCCAGCCACCGGCACGGCCCACTGCTGCCGGAGTTTATCGCAGGTGTACTCCAGTACCTCTGCCTGCCCGCCAACCAGAAAAACAGGGATGCGTTGCTGACCCGCAGATTGCATCAGTGCATACCAGAGGTCGACACCGGCAATGCGGGTCACTTTACTGCCCGGATATTTCTTCCGTATAGAACGGACAATACTGATGCCGTCTGCATAATTAAATTCTGACGCAGATAAAATAGCCTGCACCTGTGGATCCTGTTCTGCCGTCAGAATTTTTTCTGCATTAATCGCTACCAGCATCCCGCAACGGGGATGCTGCGGAGGTAGCAGAAAATCCGTGAATTCACTGAGGGAGCTAAAACCATACAGGGGTACCCCCCGTATACTGTAGGGCGGCTTCGCGAACGAATAACTCATGTACTTATTGTCCTGCAATTACTGATTTTTGATAGCTAACACGGCATCTGCTTCCGTTATAGTACGGTCACGGATCACGCCTGAACTCTTCAGGAACCAGAAAACCGTTTTAGCCACCAGTAAAGAAAAAAGAAAAATAACACTAAAGAAAACAATCCGGGAGCCAAAGGCATCCAGCCCCTCGCGGGCCAGTACTATCATGTTAAAAATAGCACCGAAGCAAAAACTGTTCAGTACCGCAGCGGTATAACGGTTTTTCTCCTGCTGCGCCTGTCGGTAGATAGCATCGAAACCTTTGATAATCAGTCCGACAACAACCGCACCGGGAGCCAGCAACCAGGCTCCGCCCATCACCACCAGCGAACCTATCAGTGTCGGGGAAATAGCCAGCCCGGAATGATTGTGCAGCACATCCCAGGTAAAGTAATTAGCACTGTTCAGTACCGTGGCCGGACGACCATGCCATAACCAGCCAGGGATAAAGACATAGAAGTCACGCCACATCGGTGCCAGTCCCTGAAACTCTATCCGGTGGTAGTTGCTGAGTAATAACCCCAGATTTTCCCACGGTGAGAAAGTATCACGGGTAAGGTAGAGAAAAGTGTAGAAAGCTTCTGACCCCGATACCTGGAGGTTATAACGTCGAAGTGCCAGCCAGAACATCGCGACTACCGATAAAATCCCGGCCGAAATCAGCGTCGTCAGGTTAATCCAGCCACGGGTAATACCGATAAACAGAAACAGGGCAAAGGCAATAATGATATTGGCCCGCGTACCGCCGACAATCAGATATGTCAGCACCCCGAACCCCACGGTATACACCAGAAAGATCATCCAGTTTTTCCGTGTCGGCTTCAGAAAATAAACGATAAGCATCGCAGGGATAAAGAAATAGAAAAATCGTTTCAGTGCGACCCCGGAAACCTTACCGGAAAAGATCTGGCTGTAGGAGCTGAGCCTGAACAGTAAAAAACCATTATGCATAAAGAAAACAGCTACGGTGCCAATGGCAATTAATGCCAGTAAACCGCAGAGGATAAGCGTCTCTACCCGATTCATTCTCAGTAGTGCCGGAACCTCTGACGGCCCGTCCCGGCGTAATTTCACTTTATATGTCAGGTAATAGAGGCCATAGAACCCGGTAGCAGAGAGTATTGCCTGTAACAGATATTCCGGGGGCACAACCGGGGCATTAAAGCAAAACACCAGTAAACTGGTTAGCGGGAACCCGAAATAAAATGTCAGTAAAAAAAGCAGAGAGAAAAACAGGTGGAAATTAAACCGCACGCGCCGGAACTCTTTCCAGGTCAGTATCAGCACAAAGTTCAGACAAAGAAGATACACGGTAGCGAGACCGGAAAACTGTAACAGGCTCATACTTCCTCCCCGGATCCCAGCACATGTAACAGCTCGCACCAGCCCTTAAGATAGCCCGGAGAAAGGAAAGCGATGGCGGATTTATCACAGCTTTCCAGCTGCCGGCGGGCTTCATCAATCACCGGCAGAGTCAGTGTATCCCCCTGGAAAAGGACCGGGAGTTTCTGTTCCGTCAGATCACGCCAGAACGGGTTTTCCCGGCTGACAACGAACGGAATATTTTTTTCAATTAATAAACACAAAGTACCAATGCCCTGTTGACGTTGAAAAATAAAATAACCCAGCTGGCAACGCTCCAGCATGCTCTGATAGGCAGGGAAATCCATATTTTCCGTTAATACACTGACTTGCCCGTCCGGAAAATACTGCTCAGCCACTGCCTTTATACGCGCGATATAAGACTGATTACCTGCCGGATACCCCATCGGTACCATCACCCGGACATTCGCGCCAAACTGCCGATGGATCTCTGCCAGAGCCTGTTCATGGCGATTTGTCGGGTCTCCTGAGTTGCCCAGTAAAATCGTCAGCGGTTGAGTGTTATCTGCAGAGGTCTTTCTCTCTGCATTCGCCGGTATTCTGGCCGGGAAATAGAGCAATGAAGCAGGTACGGAGGGCACCCTCTGGTGAAAGTAGCTGATATCTCCCCGTGTTGCCCAAACTCCGGCGACCCGTTTCCTGGCTCTGCGGCGCAGAAGATAAAACAGCCGGAAGCGAAGCTGGCGGGAGTCTTCATAGAGGTCTGCTCCCCAGATATGCCAGTACAATTGATGACGGGCAATTTTCCCGCTGAGTAATGCCAGCCATAGCCAGGGATTAAACTGTCCGTGGCAGAAAAAACGGTAGCGACGATCCGCGGCCAGCTTCACCACAGCCTGTGCGAGGCTTTTTTTATCGGCAAAAACCTGTAGTTCCAGCGAAGTGAATTCAGCCAGCGACTCCGGGGCAGAAGAGACCACCATAAATTTCCTTGCCTGTGCCGCCGGGACCTGCGCTGCCAGTTGATCATTAAAGAAACGGAGCAACGTCAGGTTATGATGGGGAATATCTGCGCCAAGCAGATGAATCAATGTCGTCATTTTCGATACCAAAACAAAAATACCGCCCCGCACAGGGCAAAATAAATCATATAACTCAGTGCATAAGCCTGTACTGCGCCGGTAACCCCATGGACCGGGATCAGCCAGTATGCGCTGGCCATCAGCAGAACAAACTGACTGACCTCGGTGAGAAGATAAAAACGCAGGGAAGCTCTGGCAATCACCAGGTAACCGAATACGTAAGCACCAACCTTGAAGAAATCTCCGGTCAGTTGCCAGACGAACAGATCGCGCATTGCGCTGAACTTCGGTGAAAATAGCAGCCAAATCGCCACATCACGCAGCAGCCAGACCATGATCGCCACAGCAGCGACGACCGGCAATACAAAGCGTAATGCCCGCCCTATTTCCCTGGCAACATCCTGTTTGCGGGTCAGCCGGGCCAGCGTTGGTAACAACCAGACACTGAAGGTTGCAGTGATAAATTGCAGCCAGGCATCTGAAATACTGCTCACTCCCTGCCATAAACCGACTTCCTGCCATCCCGCATGCGCCGCCAGCAGGTTACGCATCATAATCCAGGCCACCGGTAACGTCAGCGCCGTCATCATTGCCATCAAGGTATAGCGGAATAATTGCGCAGCCATCTGCGGATGCCAGCGCGGAACAAACCAGTGCCACTGAAGCGGCGTTCTGCCCTTCAGCATCCCTATCGCCGGGAGAAGGGTTACCGCCGGCACCAGAGCCAGCCCGACCAACGCTCCGGAATAGCCTCCGGCCAGCCAGCTCAGCAGATACCCCCCCACCCCCAGCAGGCTGCCCCCGGCAACCACCAGCGCATTGCCCCTGGCATCACGGAAGCCTTTCAGTTGAGCCTGCAGCAGGTTTGCCCAGGCAATACCGGCCTGCAGAAAAGCGACAATCCGGATCACCTGGCGGTACTGTTCATTCCCGAAAAGCATCTCACTGATCGGGGCGGCGGCCAGCAGCAGTACGAAGGCCAGTAAAAGAGAAGCCCCCGATACGATAGCCGAAGAGGTGGCCGTCAGTGCGCGTAGCTTTTCCGGTTGCTGCTGATACTCTGCAGTGAATCGTGTGACGCCATTAAAAATGCCGGCACCGGCCATCACTCCCAGAACGGTGATCAGTTGCCGGAAGTTTCCTGCCAGCCCAATCCCTGCCGGGCCATAACTGACCGCCAGTAATTTGACCACCAGTAGTCCGCACAGAATTTTGGTCAGTGTGGATAATGACGTCCAGAGGGAGGCTCTAGCCAGTGACATCAGCGAAAGAAACTCATCAGTGAGCTGATAACCGTCTTCTGATTGTTATCTGTCAGATTGTAAAACAGTGGTAACCGCAGCAATCGTTCACTCTGTAAAGTGGTGTAACGATCTTCCCCGTGGAAACGTCCGAACTGTTCCCCGGCCGGAGAACTGTGCAACGGAATATAGTGAAATACCGCCAGAATCTCGGCTTCTTTCATCCAGGCAATAAGCCTCTCCCGGGTGTCATTGTCTTCAAGCAGGATATAAAACATATGGGCATTGTGGGTACACCCTTCCGGCACTACCGGTAATGTCAGACGCCCCTGACGGGCCAAAGGTTGCAGGGCCGAATAATAATTATTCCACAATGCCAGACGCCGCTGATTAATCTGCTCCGCAGATTCCAGCTGAGCCCACAAATAGGCTGCCTGTAAATCCGACATCAGGTAACTGGATCCCAGGTCACGCCAGGTATATTTGTCTGTCTGCCCGCGGAAAAACTGACTACGATTGGTTCCTTTTTCCCGGATGATTTCGGCACGTGCGACCAGTTCAGGATCATTAATCAGCGTCGCCCCCCCCTCTCCGCCGGCAGTATAATTTTTGGTTTCATGGAAACTGAAACACCCGATATGTCCGATAGAGCCTAACGGCCGCCCTTGATAAGCAGACATGACCCCCTGAGCAGCATCCTCTATCAGATAGAGTTTATGTTTTTCGGTCAGCCGGACAAGGGCATCCATTTCACAGGGGACACCGGCATAATGGACCACCACTATTGCCCGGGTTTTATCGGTGATTGCCGCTTCAACCCGCGTTTCGTCAATATTAAGAGTATCCGGACGAATATCGACAAAGACGATGCGCGCACCGCGCAGGACAAACGCATTCGCGGTGGAGACGAAGGTATAACTCGGCATGATGACTTCATCGCCCGGCACAATATTAATCAGCAGTGCTGCCATTTCCAGCGAAGCCGTACAGGAAGGAGTCAGCAGCACCTTATGGCTCCCGGACTGCTGCTCCATCCATTGCTGGCAGCGTCGGGTAAACCCGCCATCGCCGCTCAGCTTTCCGCTTTCCATTGCCGAGCGCATATAGTCAATTTCACTGCCTGTTACCGGAGGAGAATTAAAGGGGATCATCTGTTTTCCTGTATAGCCAATATGCCGTATTTTCCAGCCGCGCACCGCTACGAAGATAGAGCCGCATTGCTGCCAGGTTACTAAGCTGCGTCGTAATATGTAGCTGCGTGACACCCCTTACCCGCCCCCGGTCGGCCGCGGCAAACAACAAACGCTGGCCGACGCCTTTCCCCCGGGCATCAGGTAAAACAGCGAGCAGACCAATACGCGCCTGCTCTCCGGTTTCACGGACTGAAACAAATCCTTCCAGCCGCCCCTGTGCATCACAGGCGACCAGGCACTGATCATCGAAAGTGCCCTTCACGGCATTTTCAATCCATTGGGCGTAAAATCGCCGGCAGTCATCCTCGTTAAACCACGGGGCACGAAAGCGGCTTTGCAGAAAGGCACTACCCGCCGCCTGGCGTAACTCCGGGATCTGTCCCGGCCGTGCGATACGCACACCGGTCTGGCGCGCGGTTTGCCTGAGCGTCATCACCAGAGAAGCTTCACCTTCTGCCAGCCGGAAACCAAGACGGTTTAGCGTACCGAGACTTTCGTAATCCTCTGCGCTGACTCTGGCCTGTAACAGGTGATATTGCTGCATCACCTCCGCCGGCAGCGTCTGATCACCACCTGGCGTAAACCGGCCTATCCGGCTACCGAAAAATTCAGATTCCCATTCGAGAAAAGAAATACTGCCGTTGATTAGCATCTGCACTCCCTGTCTGTTTGCGTTCAGGTTTATCCCCAGATGCCCCGGGTATCTACTCTGTGCCGATCAGCGAGCAGCGCCGGGTCAATGTGCAGGAACTGTTGATGATCCACCAGCATAACCAGGATATCAGCGTGCTGCAGGGCGTGGGTACTGTCAGCCAGCGTCACTTTGCCCGCTAACGTGGCCGGAACGGTATCAATATGTGGTTCCACCACCAGTACCTCTCCCTGATGCCAGTCACTGATCATCTCCGCCACATGCAGTGCCGGGCTTTCACGTAAATCATCAATGTTGGCTTTAAAGGCCAGTCCGAAACAGGCGATGCGGATGTCCGCAGCACGCTTGCCGGTAGCATTCAGGCAGTCTGCCAGTTGCTGTTTTACCTGGTTAAGTACCCATTGCGGTTTACTGTCATTCACTTCCCTGGCCGTACGGATAAGACGGGCCTGTTGCGGGTTTTGTGCCACAATAAACCACGGGTCAACGGCGATACAGTGGCCGCCTACCCCGGGTCCCGGCTGCAGAATATTGACCCGGGGATGCCGGTTAGCCAGTGCGATCAGTTGCCAGACATTGATCTGTTGTTCATCACAAATCATGGAAAGCTCATTAGCAAAGGCAATATTAACATCGCGGAAACTGTTTTCAGTCAGCTTGCACATTTCTGCGGTACGGTCGTCGGTCCTGACACATTCTCCTTTCAGAAACAGGCGGTATAGCTCACAGGCGCGTTCAGCACATCGTTCAGTCATTCCCCCCACGACCCGATCATTATGGACCAGTTCCGTCATGATTTTTCCGGGCAACACCCGCTCGGGACAATAGGCAATGTGAATATCCGGCTGTTCACTCTGCGGCGGAAAGACCAAATCAGGCCGTAGCGCAGCGAGCCACCCGGCAAGCTGGCCCGTGGTACCGACCGGTGAGGTCGATTCCAGGATCACCAGATCACCTTTTTTCAGCACCCCGGCAATGGACTCTGCCGCAGCACGGACATAACGTAAATCCGGCTGATGATCCTGAGCAAAAGGCGTCGGCACGGCGATGAGAAAGGCATCTGCCGGCTCCGGTGTTACTGCTGCCCGTAAATAGCCGTCGCGGACGGCCCGGGCCACAACCTGATCAAGATCCGGTTCGATAATATGGATATTACCGCGATTGATGATATCAACGGTGCGCGGGTTCACATCGATACCAATCACTTTTTGTTTCTCAGAGGCAAAAACTGCCGCCGTTGGCAGGCCGATATAGCCGAGGCCGACAACAGAAATCGTTCCAAAACTCATAACGTTACTCTGTGCTGTTTTAATATTTTTATAATTTGCTGACAGGCGGTACCGTCGCCATACGGATTATGTGCCCCGCTCATGGTCTGGCGGTGAGCAGCATCCTGTAATAATAAGGATGCCTGCTCCACAATCTTCGTGATATCCGTACCGACCAGTCGCACTGTTCCTGCCGCAACCGCTTCAGGACGCTCCGTCGTCTCACGCATCACCAGTACCGGGATGCCCAGTGCGGGAGCTTCTTCCTGAATCCCGCCGGAATCTGTCAGGATCAACCGTGCACGGTTCATCAGCCAGACAAAAGGTAAGTAATCCTGTGGCTCTATCAGGAAAATATTGGTGATATCCCCGAGGATCCGTCTGACCGGTGCACTGACATTCGGATTAAGATGTACCGGATACACTATCTGAACCTCCGGGTGCCGGACAGCCAGTTCGGCCAGCGCACTGCAAATCCGCTCAAACCCCTGACCAAAGCTTTCTCTGCGGTGGCCGGTAACCAGTATCATCGGTTGTTCCGGGTTGAGAAAGGGGTATCGTGCCGCCAGTTGTTGCTCCAGCGTGCTGTCTCCGAGAATTTTGGCTCTTACCGACAATAACGCATCAATGACCGTGTTGCCGGTCACAAAGATCCGATCTGCGGGAATGTTTTCCCGCAACAGGTTCTCACGCGAACAGTCGGTAGGCGCAAAATGAAAGCGGGCCAGGTGCCCGGTAATTTTGCGGTTACCCTCTTCGGGCCAGGGAGAAAACAGATCACCGGTACGCAATCCGGCCTCGATATGGCCGACCGGAATCCGCTGATAATAGGCGGCCAGACTGGCGGCCATAGTCGTGGTCGTATCTCCATGTACCAGAAGAATATCAGGGCGAAACTCTGCCAGTACCTGTTGCAGACCTTGCAGGATACGGCAGGTAATGGCGGTCAAATCCTGGCCGGGCCGCATGATATCGAGATCGTAATCCGGTTGCAGCCGGAATAAACGTAATACCTGGTCAAGCATTTCACGGTGCTGCGCCGTCACACATAAGCGTGATTCAATCTGCTCATCACCGGCCAGTGCGGTAACCAGGGGAGCCATTTTTATGGCTTCCGGACGCGTGCCGAACACTGTCAGTACTTTCACAACGGCTCCTTTCGGATCGAGCGGTTTATCTGCCACCATCAGGTCACCTGACGACGACTAATCGCAATGATCGCACCCGCGATCGCCCCGGTCACACCCCACAGCACCATGAGCAGCATCAGACGCGGGCTTTCACGGCTGACGGGGGGCTCAGGGGAACGTAAATAACGCCATGTGCGGATATCTTCCGACAATCGGGGCTCAGCGCCTAACGGTGTTACCGGCGAGACTGACGATGCCGGGGGCGTCCTCGTGTCTGCGGCTGCCGGTGATTTTACCGACCGGATCTGGTTTGCCCGCCACTGACTTTGCCATTCTTCCCGTAAATTACTGTTCAGCACATTGACCGCCCGCTGACTGGCAAAGCGGACATAGTCGCTCAGTAAGCGGCTGGAAGCCGCCGCATTATCAGCCAGCAGTACCACCGTATCATGGGTCCCTCGGGCCGCATCTGCTGGCTGAAAGCGGATATCACTGATCAGCCGGTCAAGGATCCTGGCCTGCCGGTCAGGATGCGCCTTCACTTTATCGAGGAAATAATCTGAACGACGCCAGAAATCACGACGACTGTCCCAGGAGGAGAGCTGTAACAGAAATTCCTGATAAACCTCATCACAGACGGCAGAAGCATTCAGCGCCGATGAGTTGTCCCCTTCCAGCAGTGTCAGCAGTTGCCGCTGGTCGTAATAAACGGCCAACTGACTCAGTTGTGGCCGGTCAACAATCGCCGTTGAGCTCCAGACCTGTCTTGCCCAGTGTGCATAACCCGCGGCCAGTAACACGCCAGCCAAAGCCATACCGGTGATCAGGATTTTTCCCCGCCACAGCCGCCTGAATAACAGCGCAATATCCAGTTCATTTTCAACAGATGAAGTCATACAGGTCAGTCCTTATTACCGGGGAGACCCGGGTTAATCCCGATCGTTACGATCATTATGCAGGCTATGCCAGCGACGTTTCTGCCGGCGGATAAGTCTGGCCACCCGCCAGGCATGCCGCAGGCAATAGCCGTAGCCTGAAAAAGCCACCAGAAATAACGCCATCATTCCCCATTCCGGGACAGAGAGATACTCCCCCATGACCCCGATAGCGGCGAGTATCGCAGCAGACAGAGTGATCAATAAAAATGCCTGACGGGAACTGAATCCGGCACGCATGATAAGGTGATGGATATGTTGGCGATCGGCAGAAAACGGACTCATCCCTTTATGTAAACGGCGATACATAATGGCCACCATATCCATTAACGGAATAGCGATGATCCAGAGCGCGGTGACCGGCCGGATATCATGCATCGGGCCCTGAGTTGCTTCGAGCAGTATCCAGATAATCGTAAAACCAATCATCGTACTGCCGGCATCGCCCATAAACACTTTATAGCGTCGGCCGAGTAACCCGAGGTTGAGTAAGATATAAGGCAGTGTGGCGGCAATCATCGCAAAGCACCAAAACGCCAGGCTGAGTTCCCCTTTCAGGAAAAGGATAATCCCTAATGCACAGAAACTGACGCTCGACAGTCCGCCCAGCAGACCGTCAATACCATCGACCATATTGAAGGCATTGATCGCCGCCCAGACAGCAAAGAGTGTCAGCAAATAGCCGAAAGGCCCGACACTGAGTTCGATGGGACCAATGACAAAGCCAAAACTTATCAGATAGTGGTCTGCTCCGGCCATCATCATAATAGCAATGACTGCCTGTACCAGCGCACGTAGTTTGACACTGATATCGAACCGGTCATCCAGCGCTCCCACCAGCACCAATACACCTGCGCAGCAGAGGTATAGCGTGGCGTGCGGCTGATAGCTGTTCGTCAGCAGAAGGGCAAAACAGATGCCGGCAAAAACCGAGATCCCGCCGACCAGAGGAATAGCTCCCTGATGACGTTTCCGGTAATCCGGCCTATCCACCAGTCCTACTTTTTTCGCCAGCTTGCGGGCAAAAAATAAAAATCCCAGCGAGAAAAGAAAAGTCAGACACAGTTCAGAACTCATCTCGAGTAAATTCACATTAAACGCTCTCAGTTAGAATTCTCACTACGATAAAAAAATCCCTGATGTTTTTACCTTAATTCAGAGAGTGAGTTCTGTGCTGCTGGCGACATTCTTCGCAGATGTGGTCTGCATATGTGGCTCCGTCACAAATATCCCTGTCCCTGTTAATGCTATAACCTGTGCAATAAAAACGCCACGTAAAGACGTGGCGTTTTACTACTTTCAACAAATTCCTATAAACGGAACAAAACGTTATTTTACGAACGTTTCATCATATCGAAGAATTCTTCGTTCGTTTTAGTCATCGCAAGTTTGTTGATCAGGAATTCCATCGCATCAATCTCACCCATCGGGTGGATAATTTTACGCAGGATCCACATTTTCTGTAGCTCTTCAGGCGTCGTCAGTAACTCTTCTTTACGGGTACCTGAACGATTGTAATCAATGGCCGGGAACACACGTTTTTCTGCAATTTTACGTGACAGATGCAGTTCCATATTACCGGTACCTTTAAACTCTTCATAGATAACTTCATCCATTTTAGAGCCGGTATCCACCAGAGCGGTAGCGATAATCGTCAGGCTTCCGCCCTCTTCTACGTTACGGGCAGCACCAAAGAAACGTTTCGGACGGTGTAACGCATTCGCGTCCACACCCCCGGTCAGAACTTTACCGGACGCTGGCACCACGGTGTTATAGGCACGGGCCAGACGAGTGATGGAGTCCAGCAGGATGATGACATCCTTCTTGTGCTCAACCAGGCGTTTGGCTTTCTCGATAACCATTTCTGCCACCTGAACGTGGCGAGACGCTGGCTCATCGAAAGTCGAAGCAACGACTTCACCTTTGACCAGACGCTGCATCTCCGTCACTTCTTCCGGACGTTCATCGATAAGCAGTACCATCAGCTCACAATCAGGATGATTGTAGGCAATGCTCTGCGCGATGTTCTGCAGCAACATGGTCTTACCTGCTTTCGGTGGCGCGACGATAAGACCACGCTGTCCGCGACCAATTGGCGAAGCCAGGTCCAGAACACGTGCAGTGATATCTTCGGTCGACCCATTACCGCGTTCCATACGCAGACGATTGTTGGCATGCAGCGGGGTAAGGTTTTCGAACAGGATTTTATTGCGGGCGTTTTCAGGTTTGTCGTAGTTAACTTCGTTGACTTTCAGCAGAGCAAAGTAGCGTTCACCTTCTTTCGGCGGGCGTATTTTCCCGGCGATGGTGTCACCCGTACGCAGGTTAAAGCGACGGATCTGGCTCGGCGATACATAAATATCATCCGGACCGGCAAGGTAAGAGCTGTCCGCAGAACGCAGGAAACCAAAGCCATCCTGCAGGATTTCCAGAACACCATCACCAAAGATGTCTTCACCACTTTTCGCGTGCTGCTTAAGAATGGCAAAAATGATGTCCTGTTTGCGCATACGCGCGAGGTTTTCCAACCCCATATTTTCGCCGAGTGTAATCAGCTCAGACACCGGCGTATTTTTTAATTCGGTAAGATTCATAGTGATGGGTTCTTGACTCGGGGTATTACTCGAAATGTTAGTCATGAGTGGTATGGCAGGAAATCCAGCCTGTAACCTGTAAATAGAAATATGTTAACCAGGAGTCCGGCAAGGAAGTCATCAATAAAAAGAGACAATCTATGACGAGACGGCCTTAATACGACGTGGTGGTAAACCACCGGATTGCTAACCCACTCTGACGGATACACAGACCGGCTTAACAACAGGAAATCTTAGATTCTGACTACTGGTAAGAGCGTAATGCAGTGGGATTAACTTAACACGACAAAAAGCAGACGTCCAGTGATAGCACAAAAATAAGCCACCACCGACGTCTGTTTTGATCTTAACCCAGATTAGCGTTCAGGAATTCTTTCAGCTGACCTTTGGATAACGCCCCGACCTTCGTCGCAGCAACTTCACCATTTTTAAATAACAGTAACGTCGGGATACCACGAATACCGTATTTAGGGGCTGTGCCCGGGTTATCATCGATATTCAGTTTAGCAACCGTCAGTTTGCCCTGATATTCTTCCGCGACTTCATCAAGGATTGGCGCGATCATTTTGCAAGGACCACACCATTCAGCCCAGAAATCTACCAGTGTCACACCTTCCGCTTTCAGCACGTCGGTTTCGAAACTGTCATCGGTCAAGTGAACAATTTTATCGCTGCTCATGTTTTGCTCCACAAAATTATGCCTGGTGAATTGGCGTAAAATGTATCAACGTAAGTTGACTTTATTTCATTGGATACGCTTTCGTAAAGCGACATTAAGCTGATATTCTACCACACTATGAGCAAAACACACTTAACAGAAAAGAAGTTTTCCGACTTCGCGCTGCACTCTCAGGTAGTGAAAGCCCTTGATAGTAAAGGATTTCAATACTGTACACCGATTCAGGCACTCGCACTGCCGTACACCCTTTCAGGGCGTGATATCGCGGGTCAGGCGCAAACCGGTACGGGGAAAACGATGGCGTTTCTGACGTCAACGTTCCATTATTTACTCTCTCACCCGGCCGCAGAAGGCCGAAAAGTGAATCAGCCACGGGCATTAATCATGGCTCCGACCCGCGAACTTGCGGTGCAGATCCATGCCGATGCAGAACCCCTGGCACAGAGCACCGGACTACGCCTGGGTCTTGCCTATGGCGGCGACGGTTACGATAAACAGCTGAAAGTTCTGGAACAGGGTGTTGATATCCTGATTGGCACCACCGGCCGACTGATTGATTATGCCAAACAGAACTACATCGACCTGAGCGCTATCCAGGTTGTCGTGCTCGATGAAGCCGATCGGATGTTTGATCTGGGCTTTATTAAAGATATTCGCTGGTTATTCCGCCGTATGCCTGCGGCCTCTCAGCGACTGAATATGCTGTTTTCCGCGACCCTGTCATGGCGTGTGCGTGAACTGGCATTTGAACATATGAACAATGCAGAATATGTCGAAGTTGAACCTGAACAGAAAACAGGTCACCGCATAAAAGAAGAGCTTTTCTACCCGTCTAACGAAGAGAAAATGCGCTTGCTGCAATCACTGGTCGAAGAAGAGTGGCCTGATCGCGCCATTATTTTTGCCAATACCAAACATCGTTGTGAGGATGTCTGGGGTCACCTGGCGGCAGATGGCCACCGTGTCGGACTGTTAACCGGTGATGTACCACAGAAAAAACGTCTGCGTATTCTGGAAGACTTTACTAAAGGGAACCTGGATATTCTGGTCGCAACCGATGTTGCCGCCCGTGGATTACATATCCCGGAAGTGACGCATGTGTTTAACTATGACCTGCCGGATGACCGTGAAGATTACGTTCACCGTATAGGCCGTACCGGGCGTGCCGGTGCCAGCGGACATTCTATCAGCCTCGCGTGTGAAGAATATGCGCTTAACCTGCCAGCCATTGAAGAGTACATTGGCCATAATATCCCGGTCAGTAAGTATAACAGTGAAGCTTTATTGACGGATTTACCTGCCCCTAAACGCCTGGCACGCCGTCCGGCAAATAACAGCCGCAGGAGCAGTAATAATAATCGTCGAAACGGGCCTCCACGCAACAACAACCGCAAACGTTCAGGTTAAGTCAGCCATGCAGAGCGCATCATCACTTTATGCTGCTATTGATTTAGGTTCTAACAGTTTTCATATGCTGGTGGTGCGCGGTATTTCCGGCAGCATCCAGACCGTTGCCAGGATCAAACGTAAGGTGCGCCTGGCGACCGGACTGAGTCAGGAAAATCATCTTTCTGACGAGGCCATGGCCCGGGGCTGGCAATGTTTGCGCTTATTTGCAGAACAACTCCAGGATATTCCCGTCAGCCAAATCCGTGTGGTGGCAACCGCTACCCTGCGTCTGGCGACGAATGCGCAGCAGTTTCTGTCGGTGGCAGAGGATATTCTGGGATGCCCTGTCGAGGTCATCAGCGGCGAAGAAGAAGCCCGTCTTATCTATCAGGGGGTCGCCCATACCACCGGGGGACCTGATCAGCGTCTGGTCGTCGATATCGGGGGCGGCAGTACCGAACTGGTGACAGGCTCAGGGGCAGAAGCGACAGCATTGTTCAGCCTGTCCATGGGCTGTGTCACCTGGCTTGAGCGCTACTTTACCGATCGCTGCCTGACCAAAGCCAATTTTGAGCGTGCAGAGCTCGCGGCGCAGGAAAAAGTCCGCGACGTAGCCGCCGTATTACGCGAACACGGCTGGAAAATCTGCGTCGGCGCTTCAGGTACGGTTCAGGCACTGCAGGAAATCATGGTCGCTCAGGGGATGGATGAACAGATCACCCTGAACAAACTGCTGCAGTTGAAACAGCGGGCTATTCAGTGCGGTAAACTTGAAGAGCTGGAAATTGAAGGGCTGACACTGGAACGTGCGCTGGTTTTCCCCAGTGGTTTGTCCATCCTGATTGCCATTTTCCGTGAGCTGCAGATAGACAGCATGACCCTGGCCGGAGGCGCTCTGCGTGAAGGGCTGGTCTACGGTATGCTGAACCTGCCTATCGATAAAGATATCCGCACCCGGACCTTACATAACATCCAGAACCGTTTTTCTATCGATGCCGAACAGGCAACGCGCGTAGAGCAACTGGCTGAGGTTTTTTTCCGTCAGGTCAGCCAGAGCTGGAAACTGGATGCCCGCTGCCGCGAGTTATTGCTGAGTGCCTGTGCTATTCATGAAATAGGCCTTAGTGTTGACCACCGCCAGGCTCCGCGTCATTCGGCGTATCTGGTCCGCTCGCTCGATCTCCCGGGCTTTACGCCGGCACAGAAAAACCTGCTCTCCTCCTTACTGGAAAACCAGCAGGGAAGCATTGATCTGGCACTCCTGACCCGACAGAATGCTTTGCCGCCCCGCCTGGCAGAACGGATTTGTCGATTGCTGAGACTGGCGATCATCTTTTCCAGCCGGCGTCGTGACAATACGTTACCCGCGGTCAGGCTACAGGCTGATGATGAAGAGATGCATCTGACCCTGCCTGAGGGCTGGCTGGAAGCCCACCCGCTACGTGCAGAGTTTCTGGAACAGGAATGTCATTATCAGAGTTATGTCCACTGGACACTCTCACTGAACTAAGCGGCAATACCGGCCCTTCCGGGCCGGTACACTCAGCCACTCTGCTTTTTGGACTGCTCAAGCATAGCGCGTAAACCTGCCACCCGGCTCTGGCTATTGACCATACGCTCTTCACTACTCATTTTTTTACGTTCCCCTTCCCACACTAAATCGTCCTGCGGTAATTCGAGCAGGAAGCGGCTGGGTTCCGGACGCATCTGTTCCCCGTACTGGCGACGCTCGCGGCACAGAGTAAACGTCAGCTCTTTTTGTGCCCGGGTAATTCCCACATACGCCAGTCGCCGTTCTTCTTCGATATTCTGCTCGTCGATACTGCTCTGATGCGGCAGTAACCCTTCTTCCATCCCGACCAGATACACATAAGGGAATTCCAGGCCTTTTGAAGCATGCAAGGTCATCAGTTGCACCTGATCCTGCTCATCATCGCTTTCTCCCCGTTCCATCATATCGCGCAGGGTAAAACGGGTGACCACCTGAGTCAGCGTCATCGGCTCATCCAGATCCGTGCCTTCCAGCATTTCTGTCATCCAGCGGAACAGAGTATTCACGTTTTTCATCCGCATTTCCGCGGCTTTCGGGCTGGCCGAGCTTTCATATAACCAGCTTTCGTAATCAATACCGTGGATCAGGTCACGGACTGCAGCGACCGGCTCCCGTTCACTGAGAGTAACCAGCGAGTTCACCCAATGGGTAAAGCGCTGTAAATGCTCCAGGCTGCGGGCAGGTAAGCGCTCACCCAGCCCGAGATCAAAGCTGGCATGGAATAAGCTCTTATTCCGTATCCCGGCCCATTCACCCAGTTTTTGCAGCGTCGCCGGGCCAATTTCACGGCGCGGCGTATTCACAATTCTCAGAAATGCACTGTCATCTTCCGGATTCGTTAATACCCTCAGGTAAGCCAGAATATCCTTAATTTCGGGACGGGAGAAGAAAGACGTCCCGCCGGAAATCCGGTAGGGAATACGGTTTTGCATCAGCAACTTTTCAAATACCCGTGACTGATGATTCCCCCGGTACAGAATGGCATAATCCCGGTAGTGGGTTTTGTTGATAAAGTGATGGGCAATCAACTCCCCGGTGACTCTTTCCGCTTCGTGATCTTCATTATTGGCGGTAATAACTTTCAGCAGGCTCCCTTCCCCGAGTTCAGAGAACAGCTTTTTCTCAAACACATGCGGATTATTAGCAATAAGAATATTGGCAGAACGCAGTATGCGCTGGGAAGATCGGTAATTCTGTTCCAGCTTGATCACTTCCAGGGCCGGAAAATCCTGTTTCAGCAGCACCAGGTTCTGTGGCCTGGCACCTCGCCAGGAATATATGGATTGGTCATCGTCACCCACCACCGTGAACCGGGCCCGGGAACCGACCAGTAATTTGACCAGCTGATACTGGCTGGTATTGGTATCCTGATACTCATCAACCAGCAGATAGCGGATACGCTGCTGCCAGCGCTCTCTGACCTGCTCATTACGCTGTAGTAAAAGCGTTGGCAGCAGGATCAGATCATCAAAGTCCAGCACATTGCAGGCTCGCAAATGCTGGTCATACAACTGGTAACAGTGTGCAAAAATAGTCTCCTGTTCGCCGCGTGCGCGATCAGAAGCCCCTGCAGGATCAATCAGATCATTTTTCCAGTTGGAGATCGTCGAAATCAGTTGCTGCAGTAATGCCTTGTCCTCTTCCAGCCAGGGGCGGGTCAGCTCTTTCAAAAGCGCCATCTGGTCCTGATCATCAAACAGGGAGAAGTTCGATTTCATTCCCAGCGCGGCATATTCACGCTTAATGATCTCCAGCCCCAGGGTATGGAAGGTCGAGATAAATAATCCCCGGGCTTCTTTCCGGCCAAGAGTCTGCGCCACACGCTCTTTCATTTCCCGCGAGGCTTTGTTGGTAAAGGTCACCGCGGCGATATGCCGGGCCTGATAACCGCACTCCCGAATAAGGTGGGCAATTTTGTTGGTGATCACACGAGTTTTGCCGGAACCGGCTCCCGCCAGCACCAGACAAGGACCGGTAACATACCCGACGGCATGCTGCTGACCGGGGTTTAAACGCATAAGAAATCGCTCTGTTTGTGGCTTAAAGGATGGTATATAAGGCGGCAAGTATACACATCTCAGATTCAGGGAGTCGAGATATGGCAAAGACAGCCGCCGCATTACATATTCTGGTTAAAGAAGAAGCACAGGCCAGGGAATTATTACTGCGCCTGCAAAAAGGAGCCAGCTTTCAGCAACTGGCGAAAAAACACTCCACCTGCCCCTCCGGCCGGAAAGGCGGTGAATTGGGTGAATTTCGTCGCGGTCAGATGGTGCCGGCATTTGATAAAGCCGTATTTTCCTGCCCGCTACTGACCCCTTATGGCCCGGTAAAAACCAGCTTTGGTTACCATATCATCAAAGTCCTGTGGCGTAGTTGATCAGTCACTGATCAGCGCCACAGTGCTCTGCTCCCCCGTCAGGAGGAGGCCGCGGATGTCGCTGTACCGACCGGAAGTGTGGTGTCGTTCAGGTCAGGAGTGACAATATCATCAAACGTTTTCCGCAGACTATTTACCTGAATCGCTGGCTCCTTCTTCGGTTGTACCAGCACCATGGTAAAGGGCTGCGAAAGCAATATATGGAGTTGGTGATTTAATGTCTCCGCGGTCAGACCGGCTAAAAATGCCTGCCGTAAACGCTGGTACTGTTCCGGTGAAATATCCACCACCGAATTTTGCTGTGAACGCAACCGCTGAGCCACCAGAATATCAGTGCCGGTTCTGGCATAGGTCGCGTACAACGTATTGAGTTCAGCCAGTTTTGCCGTCATCAGATGATCAAATTCGGTCTGAGACAAACCTTTATCGCGTAGCGTTACAAAATCGTTCGCTACCCGCGTCAGTTGTCCTGACAGATGATCCCCGGAAGTATCGATATTTAGTCCGCACTGTGCACGCTGATAATAGACCCGGCAGTCCAGGCCGAACACCGCATCAGGCTCCGCGTTATCACCAGCGGCCGGATGCAGATGCCAGTAAAGCACCTCACGGGCTAAATCTTCCAGCCAGTACTGCTGTAAAGTCTGTGAGTCCGTAATCGGTGACCAGGGCATATCCCAAATCAGCGATAATCTGTCTGTGGCACGCTCATCATCCGCCAGGCCCACCGCCTGATCAGTCAGTGGGGGTAATATGGCCATCGGTGCCGGAATACTGCGCCTGCCTTTCAGCGAACCGAATGCTTTACCGATCTGTTCAGATATTGCCCGGCTATCGACATTCCCGACCACATATAACGTCATTGCGTCCGGGGTATACCACTGATGGTAGAAGTGACTCAGCGCGGGAACATTGACCGGTGTGGCGGCACTGACCTGAGGATCATGAGCTAATAACACCGACCCTTTCAACCGGTAACGCCACCAGGCTGAGGACGGATTCGCAGGCCAGGTGCTGGTTGGATCCGAGGCGGTTTCGGCGGTATTCACTATCTGCGGGTCAATGGACATATTCCCCGCCGTGGCTGCCAGCCATTGCAGCGCATCTTTCATCAGGTCTGGCCGGTTAACGGGCAGACTCAGGTTATATTGCGTGTAGTCGTAGGACGTAATTGCTGGCGGTAACGCGCCCTGCTTACTGATACTGTGCTGCCATATTTCACGCTGTCGGGCAGGTGTTATCGCCGTATTATGCACCAGTGCGATACGTGTCAGGAGATGGCTGTAACCGGTCTGCGACGTATTTTCGTTCAGCGAACCATTTTCAATCACCAGCCGTAGTTCTACATCATCTGACGGACGTTGCGGTGTTGAAAGCACCTGCCAGCCGAATCCGTTTTTCAGTTTCCCTTGCTGCCAGGCAGGATCTGGCTGAAGGGCCTCGGCATGCAACGTAAAACTGGTGGCGGCAAAGATAATTCCGCCCATCCAGTGCAAAAGTTTGGTGCCCTGCATGTGAACCCCTAATTTCAAATGGTGAAAATATTATTTTCACAGGTAATTCAGTGCGATACGCATTACTCAGCCATAGCTGAGCCTGTTTTAAATAGATCATCGCTTTTTTGACCGCAGAAAAAACAGGATGTCACGCAGCAACAGAAAAAAAATATTCAGAAAATTTCGGGCATTATTATGCAAAAGTCCGCAAGGGCGGCAAGGAAAAAGCGGGGATTCATCGAAAAAGTTGATCAGAGAAGATCACTTCCTGCTTTCAGGCAGCTTTTTTGTACAAAGAATGTCTCAATTTACCTCTGTGGTTCCCTGTGCTCCCATGGCCCCTACCTCGTCGCCAGCACCGGAGCGACACAATCCGGTGTCACCACAATATTTTTACCCGGCCTCTCCTGGCTCAGTCCGGCCACATCACGTTCCTCGTAAAATTACGGAGTGTCCGGCGCACTGCCGGGTAAGTTCAGCCAGCGTTTATTAAATTCCTGCTCCGACAATGCCGGTGCATAAAGATAACCCTGAGCAATATGGATCCCACGATCAATCAGCCAGTCCCGCTGTTCAACCGTTTCAACACCTTCGGCAATAACATCCAGTTGCATAATGCCGGCAATCGAAGAAACGATGCGTACCATAGTATCATCTGCGGGCAACGCACTGACAAAGCTGCGATCAAGCTTCAGACGCCGTACCGGTAATGAACGGAACTGGTGCAGATAATGAAGATTAGAGTACCCCATACCAAAGTCATCCAGTACGACGGAGACACCGGTTTTTTCAATCGGACGGAGAAGCTCCATTGCCCTTTCGGTATCCGAAATTTTGGCGGTCTCGGTCAGTTCCAGGACAAAGCTGCCCGGATTCACTTTCAGGCTACTCAGTAAATTCTGTAAATGGCTGACCATCGACGGATCCTGTAATTGCAGTGCCGACGTGTTGACGCTCAATGGCAATGTAATTCCGTGTGACTGCCAGACATTAAGGATCCGGCAGGCCTCTTCAAAGACCCAGCGCCCGATTTCAGGCATAACACCGATATCTTCAGCCGTAGTGATAAAGTCTTCCGGCAGAGTATACTGGCCGTCATCACGGCGGATACGCAATAAAGCCTCGGCACCCGCCAGCGCACCGGTATCCATATGCACCTGTGGCTGAAGGTAGAGCGCATATTCTTTATTGTGGATCCCCTGTAATATATCGTGGAACTGCGACATTCTCAGTCGTGCTCGTTCCGCCACAGCGGGGTCGAAGAACCGGATCTGATTGATACCTTCCTGACCGGCAGAGGTCATCGCCGAAATACCGCGCTCCAGAAACTCTGCAGCTTTGAGCTGTTCCTCCTCCATCACCGCCAGTCCGATACTCACCGCAGGCCGTAGCGGAACATTCTGAAGATTTAACGGCTGTGTCAGCTCTTCCATCAGTAATTGTGCCTGACGCATTAATCGAAGAGGCTGAACGGAATGTTCGTAAAACAGTACAAAATCACTGTCTGACAATTGCGAGAGGATACCCCGCGTTCCCATCGCCCGACGCAGCTTACGTGCTACCAGTAACTGGAGTGTGTCTTTATTTTTCGGTGTCAGTATATCCGGGAGCACATCAATACGAACCACCACTAACGCTACCGCCTGACCGGCTTTTGTCTGATTCAGATACTGATCCAGTAGTGCCAGAAACAGCGTGCGGTTAGGTAAATCCGTCAGTTTGAAATGGGTATTCAGCCGCTCTACTTCATTATTAATGGACGCCATTAATGACTGATTCTGATTGATACAACGTACCAGTACCCCGATTTCATCATCATTGTGTCCCTGCGGAAGATGCAGGCGATTATTATTACCGTTCTTTCCGCTTTTATCCTGGAGCTGCTGACAAATGCTGCGTAACGGATGCACCATCAGGCGGTTTATGAACCAGCTAACAGTAATGGACAGCACCAGAGCCAGTAGCAGATATGTGATCACCATAGTGGACAATGTGCTGATCACAAACTGATAGACCCGGCCGTTATCAGCCTCCAGCACCAGCCAGGCCAGAGGTTTCGGCAATCCGGCCTGTTCTGCAGGATATAACGGTACGGAGATCCTGACCGGTAGCCGGAAAATCCGGGCCATCAATGGCGGAACGGACCGCTGCCCGGTGAAATCCACATGCAGGGCCTGCAATTTATCAGGGAGCAGGATATCAGCGCGGCCCAGAATACCTGCGGGTTTCAGCGTATTCAGGAGCTGCTCTGCCGCAGGAATATCGGCTTTCAGCACCGCCTCAGCCAGTGGCTGCCGGATGGTATGAGCAATATTTTCCATTTGCTGCGCGTATTCTGTAATGCGTTGCTGAACAAAATGAAATAATTGCACCGCAATAAAAATACAGACAACCAATATTGCTACGGCAGAAACCGTAGTCATTTGTTTAATGGTAAGGGAGCGCTGAACTCGCAAGAGATTCTCCGGGGAGGGTGCTGTTAAGTATTTAAAGTATATAGTAATACACTCTTCCTGCTATCCGGTATTACGGGTAATGAAGCGTAAATTAAGTTAATTCCGGGTATTGTTACGGTACTTGTTGATAACTTTGAGGATTAACATACGCCGGAATCCCCGGGATCGCCACTTTTTCACGGGCTGATCGAGGGGGGTGCCGGGGAAAACCGGGTGTGGGACCGGGGTAAACCGGGGGATTTTTGTCTCAGGTTTGTGGGTAATAAGTTCGTCCGTTGTTTTTCCATTTCAGCACGGTGAGTGTTCCGTTCGCTTTATTGTCGGGCTTGCTGCCTTTGCCCCGCTGCGGGCGACCGGGCAAAGGGCGCATGGCCGCGCCCTCTGCACTCCCTGCCTTGCGACAGGCCTGCCCGCCGCTCCGCGGTACCTTCACTCACTCATGTGTCCTTTACGGACCGGTCATGATTCGCTCCTGCTCAGCATGACCTCTCGCCGCGTCCCTGCGGCTCGTCCTGGACACATTCCCTCGCTCAGCGGTGCGATGTCGCCCGACCACCGGTGCAGGCATCCGCGGAAAAGCGGATAAGATTTTTGTCTCTGGTTTGTGGGTAATAAGTTCGTCCGTTGTTTTTCATCTCAGCACGGTGAATATTCCGTTCGCTTTGTAGTAAGGCTTGCTGCCTGTAATCCGCCGCGGGCGACCGGGCAACGGTGCAAGCATCAGATAAGAAGAAATTTTTCGTATTTTAAAAGACTAAACACGGGAACCACTGCCCGGATAGCAGGTTTTGGGGCGCTATCCGCAGCGCCGAACGCAGAGTGACGGCCAGGCTGAGTCGGCAGGGACGCCGGCGAAAGCACGGCTGAGCCAGGACGGCGAATCCGGGCGGGCCGTCAGGCCGGAGCGATAAGTGAGGGGACAGCGAGGACCTGCGCCAGGCGCGGATTGTTAAGGCCCGCGCCTTCGGGTCTTAACCCGGCCGCCGCCATGCGGCAACTGAAACTACTTCACGTATGACGGGCGGAACCTGCTCAGAGCTGATACACGGGAAACTGATGCATTCTTTATGTCAGACCGGTGAATATTCCGTTCGCTTTGTGGTAAGGCTTGCTATCTGTAATCCGCTGCGGGCGACCGGGCAAAGGACGCCTGGCCGCGCCCTCTGCACTCCCTGCCTTGCGACAAACCTGCCCGCCGCTGCGCGGTACCTTCACTCACTCATATGTCCTTTACGGACCGGTCATGATTCGCTCCTGCTCAGCATGACCTCTCGCCGCGTCCATGCGGCTCGCCCTGGCCACATTCACTCGCTCAGCGGTGCGATGTCGCCCGACCCACGGTGTTAGCATCAGATAAGAAGACATTTTCCGTATTTTAAAAGACTAAACACGGGAACCACTGCCCGGAGAGCAGGTTTTGGGGCGCTATCCGCAGCGCCGAATGCAGAGTGACGGCCAGGCAGAGCCGGCAGGGACGCCGGCGAAAGCACGGCTGAGCCAGGACGGCGGATCCGGGCGGGCCGTCAGGCCGGAGTGATAAGTGAGGGGACAGCGAGGACCTGCGCCAGGCGCGGATTGTTAAGGCCCGCGCCTTCGGGTCTTAACCCGGCCGCCGCCATGCGGCAACTGAAACTACTGTACGTATGACGGGCGGAACCTGCTCAGAGCTGATAACCGGGAAACCGGAGGAGCTTTTTATTATCAGCGCGGTGAGTGTTCCGTTCGCTTTATTGTCGGGCATGCTGCCTGTAATCCGTCGCAGGCGACCGGGCAAAGGGCGCCAGGCCGCGCCCTCTGCACTCCCTGCCTTGCGACAAGCCTGCCCGCCGCTGCGCGGTACCTTCACTCTCTCATGTGTCCTTTACGGACCGGTCATGATTCGCTCCTGCTCAGCATGACCTCTCGCCGCGTCCCTGCGGCTCGTCCTGGCCACATTCACTCGCTCAGCGGTGCGATGTCGCCCGACCCACGGTGCAAACATCAGATAAGAAGACATTTTTCGTATTTTAAAAGACTAAACACGGGGACCACTGCCCGGAGAGCAGGTTTTGGGGCGCTATCCGCAGCGCCGAACGCAGAGTGACGGCCAGGCAGAGCCGGCAGGGATGCCGGTGAAAGCACGGCTGAGCCAGGACGGCGGATCCGGGCGGGCCGTCAGGCCGGAGCGATAAGTGAGGGGACAGCGAGGACCTGCGCCAGGCGCGGATTGTTAAGGCCCGCGCCTTCGGGCCTTAACCCGGCCGCCGCCACGCGGCAACTGAAACTACTGTACGTATGACGGGCGGAACCGGCTCAGAGCTGATAACCGGGAAACCGGAGGAGCTTTTTATTATCAGCGCGGTGAGTGTTCCGTTCGCTTTATTGTCGGGCATGCTGCCTGTAATCCGTCGCAGGCGACCGGGCAAAGGGCGCCAGGCCGCGCCCTCTGCACTCCCTGCCTTGCGACAAACCTGCCCGCCGCTGCGCGGTACCTTCACTCACTCATATGTCCTTTACGGACCGG
Source organism: Tatumella sp. UCD-D_suzukii (assembly GCF_000611875.2). NCBI lineage: Bacteria > Pseudomonadati > Pseudomonadota > Gammaproteobacteria > Enterobacterales > Erwiniaceae > Tatumella > Tatumella sp. UCD-D_suzukii. Next base: position 106,726 of record NZ_JFJX01000072.1, on the reverse strand, counting down.
TCATGATTCGCTCCTGCTCAGCATGACCTCTCGCCGCGTCCCTGCGGCTCGTCCTGGCCACATTCACTCGCTCAGCGGTGCGATGTCGCCCGACCCACGGTGCAAGCATCAGACAAGAAGACATTTTACGTATTTTAAAAGACTAAACACGGGGACCACTGCCCGGAGAGCAGGTTTTGGGGCGCTATCCGCAGCGCCGAACGCAGAGTGACGGCCAGGCTGAGCCGGCAGGGACGCCGGCGAAAGCACGGCTGAGCCAGGACGGCGAATCCGGGCGGGCCGTCAGGCCGGAGCGATAAGTGAGGGGACAGCGAGGACCTGCGCCAGGCGCGGATTGTTAAGGCCCGCGCCTTCGGGTCTTAACCCGGCCGCCGCCATGCGGCAACTGAAACTACTTCACGTATGACGGGCGGAACCTGCTCAGAGTGGAAAAGAAAAACGGTGGCACAGCCTGTCAGCCGTTATTAACGCGCGGATGATTAACGCCCCGCCCTCGGGCCTTAAACTTTCTACAGACGTAAAAAAACCCGCCGGAGCGGGTTTCTTCGAATATGGTCGGCGAGAGAGGATTATTCCCCTTCGGGCCGTTGCTGCGCAACGTTGTCTCGCTTCGCTCGGCTCAAACCTCCTTCGGAGGTTCTCATCCTGTTGACTACAGACGTAAAAAAACCCGCCGGAGCGGGTTTCTTCGAATATGGTCGGCGAGAGAGGATTCGAACCTCCGACCCACTGGTCCCAAACCAGTTGCGCTACCAAGCTGCGCTACTCGCCGATGGGGGCGAATATTACTGCTGCCCCTGGTCATCGTCAACCGCTTTTTCGTTACCGGCCATGCGTTTGACTAAAAAGCAACCGTCAGGCCGGTAAAACAACCGGATCTCCCTTATCTGCCCTGCCCGGCTCCGGCTGGCATCTGACACCAGTTATTCTTAGCATTGATACCGCCGTCAGGAGATGTGTATCCCAGGCAGCCTAATATCGAATCATATAATTCTGTATGCCGGTGGATCACCCCGTCTTTTGCCTGCTGTTGCAGCTGCGCGAAACGTTGCCTGTTTGCATCATCGGCCAGATATTTATCGGAAGCCCAAACCAGCATAGGGACACGGAATTGCTCCGGAGGCGCCATTTCACGTGGCGTGCCATGGAAATGCGTATTACTGCTGATAGATTCGCCATGGTCGGCCGCATAAAAAACAATCGCCTTTTTATCACGCAACTGGTCCAGAACATTATCCAGCATGTAATCGACATACAGCACCGAGTTATCGTAAGCGTTAATCAGCTGACCTTCCGAACAAAAATCATCAACCCCGATACATTCCGGCGTAAATCGGGCAAAACTACGCGGATAGCGTTGGGAGTAAAGATAATGCGACCCCTTGGTATGAAGGATCACCAGATGCTTACCTCGCGGATGACCATCCAGCGACTGCCGCAATTTCGGGATAAGCAACATGTCGTCGACCGGCTTCCCATTATTCTGTGGTTCTGAACCTATCTGCTCACGGAATGCCATAGTGTCGACATCGGCCAGTCCGTAAAACCAGACCTCACTCTGCATGGCATATAAATCGGAACTGAACCCCAGCTCCTTCATTACAGCAAACACATTCTGCTCTTTGAGCGTTCTGCCGGCATTATTTTCGGCACCGCCTTCACGGACAAACATACAGCGTAAGGAGAGTTTAGTGGCGGTATCGCACGACTCCCCACGGAAAGCCACGAGGTTCTTCTCTTTAGATAATAACGGCGTGGTATCCCGCTGATACCCGAGAATACCCATATGATCCCAGCGGGTCGTTTCACCAATCACAAACACGACATACGTATCATCCAGACCCGCCGGCGGCACATAAGTAAATTTACGGGCCGGGTCAAATAAGTTTTTGCCGGTCATCTCCTCATCGAGTTTTGACCAGCCAAACAACCCACTGGCTGTCAGCCAGTTCACAGGCAAATAAGAATGGGCCACCATTCCGCCATAACTGGGTAAGTCGATGTTAGTGACATGTTCACGGTTTTTATATTGTTTATCCAGATACCGGAGTGGCAACCAGACCAGTGCAATACAGATCAGTAAACAGACCACGGGTTTCAGGCGCTGCCCGCGGTGTGCCAGTTGCGAACTGAGGCACCCGGCCAGCCGGCTGTACCAAATCAGAAACAGCGGGAGCAGGCTGCCAGCGATCAGCCAGAAATAGAAATAGTCACCGACGACCTCTTTTGAGAGATCGGTATCTGTCGTCAGGACCGAAGCGACAATGCCGTAACCAATAACGACGTTAAAGACCATCATATAATAAGCTGAGGCCACCGATATCAGTACGATCAGCGATGCACTCACCCTGAAAAAAACTTTCCCGCCAAGCGATAACAGGCGAAAAATGACCACGCAGACTAAAAGAGCGGCGACGATTTCCGCCACAGCTGAAAAGCCCCCCAGAAAATTAAAATGTTCTGTTATCCCCTGAAATCTTCGTGCAAAAACCGACCAATTCAGAAAAATACCAATATAAACTGCCAGTACCAGAGATAACTGACTCTGACTCAATTCTTTGATTTTATTCATTACAAAAACCCGACCCCAATCACTATAAAAATTACTTCCCTCCTTCAGAGTCCTGATCACGTCAGGAGTTCGACATATTTTATAATATATAATTACATAATGATTTTTATGGAAAATAAAAGAAACCCGGTTAATTATATTTAAACCTGTCAGCCAGGCTTGCAGAGGCCTTGCTGAGCATTCTATAGTCTCTGAGAGTATGAATATTTACAGGTGAACTATGCCCGATTCATTGGAAGAAAAAGCAAAACGCTTTGCCTGTCATGTCCACGCTCAGGCAAAACAACGGCGTAAATACACGAATGCCCCCTATATTGTTCATCCGGGGGCTGTGGCTGAGCTGGTACGTACCGTGCGGGGAGATGAAACCATGCTGGCCGCAGCATGGTTACATGACACACTGGAAGATACGCCGACCACAGCTCACCAGTTACAACAGCTGTTCGGTCAGGAAGTCGCTATGCTGGTAGAGATGCTGACTAACCCGCCTTGCCGGGCACAGGACCGGGTGCAACGTACGCAGTTTCGTTTACAACATACCGCTAAAGCCTCACCCAACGCGCAAACTATAAAAATTGCCGACATCATCGATAACACCCGGGATATCGTGGATAATGACCCTGACTTTGCGCCGATCTATCTGATTGAAAAAAAACTACAACTCAGATTATTACGTCATGGCGATCCCTTGCTGTGGCAGCAGGCTAATAAACAGATAACGCAGGCCATTCTCCGCCTGAGTGCACCCCCTTTTAATATCCCGTCCCGTTGGTTTCGCCACCGGGCCCGTCAATATCTCTCCGACCGGGAGGCAGGGACACCGCCGAAGCAGAGATAGCGAAAATAAATAAAAAGAAGAGAGCATGCTTTTTCTGCGATCTTCTCCGTTGGCGGGAGTGCTGCTTTGCACTATCCTTGTGGATCTCTCTGCTTGTAAAAAATGCAAGCTGTCGAATAACAGGAGTCTGTTTCTTATGACGTCAGGTATTTTCCGTGTTACTAAGCAAGCCGGATTACTGCTTACAACATTGTTTATAGTTTTTCAGCTCAGTGGTTGCGGCGATAAAGAAGCCGAATCCCGCCAGGCTTTTAGTAATTTTCTGCAAAATACAGTGATGCGTAGCAGCTCTCAGCTACCGACTCTGAGTGAAAGTCAGAAGAAAAGTTTTGGAAGTTTTACCGGTGATTACGCCATTCTTTACGGATTCTCACAGCAACTGAACAGAGCGATGAATGACGGCGTCCGTCCGGTCACCGATGAATTATCGGCTATCCGTGTACCGGCAGATTATCTGTCACACCGCGATCCGCTCCGTCAGGCGGCCGGGGCGCTGAATGTGGTGACTCAGCAGGTTCAGAATGCCCGAAACCTGGCAGACAGTAGCCGTACATCTATAAAGTTACCTGCCGACCTGCAGAAAACTTACGATGAGGCCTATGCCAAAGTCGTTACTCAGCCTGCTGAAACTGTACTGCCGCTGCTGCCTCAATTGCAGACCCTGGCTCAGGCCGTGGTGGATACCGGCGACTTCCTGCAGGCACAGAACAACAACGTCAGTTTTGCCGGCAACAGTGTTCAGCTTTCGTCTCAGGATCAGGTGAAACAATATAATGCACTGATGAGTCAAATCACCAGTGCAGCCCCCGTACTGAATCAGCTGCAACCACTACTCAGTAATCATCAATAAATCCGCCAGACGTCAGAAGCAACGAAATAACTTCTGGCGTCTGATGTCCCGTGATCTCTGCAGACATCCTTTAACCGGATATAAACAACGCGTTACCGGATCACCCACGGTGAATACTTGAGGGCTAATAAGAAGAACGCCTGGCCAGTTTATATTTTATCAGGCAGTGTTCCTGAGATAAAATATCGAAGTTAACTCAATTAATGACACAACCAATGGCATTGATTGATATCCCCTGCTGATATTGTTTTCCTGAAGTTATTAAAAACATAACCTATAATAATCATCTGAAAATACCCTGAAGACTCGATTACCCTCTTTTAAATAATCATTCAGCCTGAGAAGAGTGACAGGAAATGTATTCTTCCGCATCGGCCCTGCCATTCCATCCTTTGACGATAAAGAGTTCCTGTAAAAAAGTGACGGGTATCAGTGAGTTCAGCGAATGCGGACGATAAACCGATACGAGCAGGAATATAAATGATAGCGGCCGGGCAATGTGACAGGGTGAGATCTATGGATAAGGGCGGATGATCCGCGGGAGTGCTACCGTACTGAGAAAGTCATCCGGGGCTGCCGGAAGTGCCCGGCGGCCGTGTCTATCGTTGCCATCTGCGGCAGTATTTACGCAGATAAAGAATATTGCCGGAATCCTGCATATCATTACTGTCATCAGATATTTTCGTGTATCCTTGCCCGCTGTACAGAAGGAGTCAATGATGAAAGAACCTGAAAAAGCCGAGATTAAGCGTCTGAGCGATCAACTCGATGCCGTGAATCACAAATCCCAGCCATTACTCGAAGCGGGTGATATGGAAAAACTGGGAGAACTCCAGAAAGAAAAGCAAAAGCTGGAAGAAGAAATCGCCCGTTTACGTAACGTTCGCGTGAAAAAGCTCAGTTCTGAAGCACAGAAGCTACAGAAACTCACCTTCAGCCGCGCTATTACCAAAAAAGAACAGGCGAACCTGGGGGCTCTGAAAAAATCAGTCCGGGGTATTGTCATTGTCCATCCGATGACGGCGCTGGGCCGTGAGATGGGCCTGACAGAAGTGACCGGCTTTGCCAAAAGCGCATTCTGACCGGCCACTGCCACTCATCAAAGAGGGGCGGTAATTCCCGGTGCGTCTATCACTTGCTGTTCAGGTTACTCCGGCAGCAGATCCCGACGCCGGTATTCTGCCCTTTTCTTACTGGCAACCTCCTCCGGCGGATGACGTCTGACCTTCAGCGATAATCTATAGAGCCCCCGCGAGTCGGCTCCTCCCGGACTTTTCCGGAACCGATAGAGCACCGGACCTTCCCGGCGCAAGAGTCACCATCGTCACGCCCTGCTGCTGACAGCACAACATAATTCACTTTCCATGCTCTGTCGGGGCAGTATCTGCTGTTAATGACTGACCAGGGTCATGCGATATTCGGCATTTTAGTGATCCCGGAATAAACGGCACCCTAAATATAATTTAATTTTATGATGTTACGAGAAATAGTTCCTGAGAATGGCTCAACGGAAATTTCATCAACCGGAACATGTCTGAAGAAAACTGCGGGAATAAATCGGCGGCTGACAGGCGGTTTACTTTGCGGACAGGTGCCAGAAAGCACTACCGGCAGTGAAGACTGCCGGCAGATAACTGACCGCGCAGGCGGTCATTAGTCGTTAACGGAATTATTTTGCAGAAGCAAAACGGGCCGCAGCCTCATCCCAGTTAACCACGTTCCAGAACGCTTTGATGTAGTCAGGGCGTTTATTCTGGAACTTCAGGTAATAAGCGTGCTCCCAGACATCCAGACCCAGGATTGGGAAACCGGAAGTCCCGGAAACAGCTTCACCCATCAGCGGGCTATCCTGGTTCGCGGTAGAAACCACGGCCAGTTTATCACCCTGTTTTACCAGCCATGCCCAGCCGGAACCAAAACGGGTCGCTGCGGCTTTCTCAAACTCCGCCTGGAACTTTTCAACGCTACCGAAATCTTTCTCGATAGCCGCTTTCAGTTCGCCCTGCAGAGTGGTTCCGGTTTTCAGACCTTTCCAGAACAGGCTATGGTTAGCATGACCACCGGCGTTGTTACGCAGTGCGGTTTTCTTATCTGCAGGCACCTGGTCCAGTTTAGTGATCAGTTCTTCAACCGGCAGTGAAGCAAATTCAGTGCCTTCCAGCGCCGCGTTGGCGTTGTTGACGTAAGCCTGGTGATGTTTAGTGTGATGGATTTCCATCGTTTCCTTATCGAAATGCGGCTCAAGCGCATCATAAGCGTAAGGCAGGGATGGCAGTGAATAACTCATGTTCAACCTCTCCATTCTAATGTAAGGACAGCACACCCGGAGGGATGTGCTGCATAAGCACTGGCTTCCATTATAGTTAAATAATTGATCGGGAAAAGGAGAATCACCTCTCAGCCGGAAGTAACGGTTTGTTTTCAGTGCAAAAAAAACTGCCGAAACCTTCCGATTTCAGCAGTTTTTGCTAACAATTACCGGTTTCAGTGCCCCAGTGCTGTCAGTGATTTATCCAGCGCACCCACCAGCCAGTCGATGTCGGCCACCTGGAAAGCCAACGGCGGACGCAGTTTCAGTACATTCCCGTAAGGTCCGGCGACCGAAGTCAGCACACGGTGTTCACGTAACTGCTCAATCAGATCCAGTGCCAGAGTTTTATCCGGGGTTTTGCTTTCGCGATCTTTCACCAGCTCAAAACCGATAAATAATCCGGCACCGCGGACATCCCCGATACATTCGTGTTTATCCATCAGTTGACGTAATTCAGCCAGTAACTGTGCGCCGACGACGCGACTATGTTCCTGCAGCTTTTCTTCCTGAATAACATTCAGCACCGCCTGTGCCGCCGCCATCGCCACCGGGTTCCCGCCGAAGGTATTAAAGTAAGGGATCTCATCGCTGAACGTCGCCAGCACTTCACTTCTGGCCAGTAAGCCAGAGACCGGAATGCCGTTCCCCATGGGTTTACCGGTCGTGATAATATCCGGCACCACATCATGGCGACCGAAGCCCCAGAAACTGTCACCGGTTCTGGCAAACCCGGGCTGAACCTCATCAGCAATAAAGATACCGCCGTTACGGTGAACGACATCCACGGCCTGTTTTAAGAAACCACGCGGGTTAGGGAGTACCCCATCCGAGGAGAAGATAGAATCGGCCAGAAACCCTGCAAATTTAATACCGTGCGCCGCCATGTCATCGATCTGACGCTGAATTTCGGCGGCAAACCAGGCACCTAAATCCGGCGCATCGACACGGTAATCATCCGGCGGAGAGACCAAACGGGTGGTCGCGGCCAGGGGCTGCCCGCTTCCCAGCGCCGGGGACGCGCCGGAGGTCAGGTCGCTGGTACCGTGATAGGCTTCTTTGGTCACAATAATACCGGTGCCGCCACTAAATGAACGCGCAACGCGGATGGCCAGATCATTGGCTTCAGAGCCGGTACACATATACATGGCTTTATTAATTTCTGCCGGCGCTGTCGCCAGTAAGGCTTCACTGTAATCCAGAATATTTTCATGCAGATAGCGGGTATGAGTATTCAGCATTTTCATCTGCCGGGTCACGGCATCAATCACTGCCGGATGACAATGCCCGATGCTGGCGACGTTGTTATACACATCCAGGTATTTATCACCGTTCGCATCCCACAGATATTGCCCTTCCCCGCGTACCAGGTGCACCGGTTTACGGTAGAACAAGCGGTAGGAGTCACCGAGGACTTTACTGCGCTTCTCTGTCAGGCTGCGGGTGTCTGCATCCAGCCCGGCAGCATGTTCTGCACGGAAGCTGTTGGTATCCATGATGGTGGAACGAGTGGCCATAAAAACTCCTGTCACAATAATCAGCGGGAATACGGATAAATGAAATCTCGATAACTCCATCATGGCTGATTTTCAGAAAAATGCAACAAAATACACAAACACAACAAAATACACACCAAAGGTGTGCAGGCTGCGCTACACTGGAACAACTGGTATTATCCGACCCCGGTTTTATTGAGGATGTTTTATGTTGCAGGAAACGCGATTACACCGAATTCGTTCATTAATCAGTACCCATCATCAGGTCAGTACTGAGCGCATCATAAAAGAACTGGGAGTTTCCCGCGAAACCGCCCGACGGGATATTATCGCGCTGGAAGAACAAGGGATCGCCCGCAGAGTGCATGGCGGTATCGTCGCTATTGATGCGCCGGCCGAACCCCCGCTGACTCTTCGCTATGCCGCACGGGAAAAAGAAAAACGCAGTATTGCCCGTTGTGCGGTACAGCAATTACATGCCGGACAAACCCTGTTTCTGGACTCCGGCAGTACCACCACCCTGCTGGCTCAGGAACTGAGAACCATGTCAGGTCTGACCATTATTACCAACAGTCTGCAGGCAGCACTGGCGCTGACTGCCACAGAGAATGAAAGCCAGCTGGACCATGAGGTGATACTGCTTGGAGGCACAATGTCGGCCGGGACACAGCAAACCCGGGGCGGGAATACCATCAATGAGATCCACCGTTATCAGGCCGATGTGGCACTGCTGTCACCGGTCGGCGTGGATCCCACCAACGGGGCCAGCAGCTTTTCGCCGGAAGAAGCCGCGATAGCTACCGCGATGACCCGTCAGGCCAGACAACTGATCCTGCTGGCTGACCACAGTAAACTGGGGATCACCAGCCGCTATTGTTATGCCCGTCCGGAGGAGATCCATCTGCTGATTTCTGATCAGGCCGCCGGAGACAGCCCTGTATGGCAGGCACTGACCCGTTCGCTGCACCAGATCATTTGTGCCTAATACAGACGTTGCGGATGGGTATAGACGGTGGCCCGTCCGGGCTTACTGAATCCCACCAGGGTCAGTCCACAGCGTTCGGCCACATCGACGGCCAGTGTCGTGGCCGCAGACACAGCGAAAAGCAGTTCGGCACCACACATCGCTGTTTTCTGTACCATCTCATAACTGGCCCGACTGGAAACAATGACCGCGCCGTGATGCCACTGCCGCTGGCTGCGATACCCCAGCAGTTTATCCAGTGCCACATGCCGCCCGATATCCTCACATCCCTGTATCAGTGAGCCATCTTCGTTCATCCAGGCTGCCACATGGGTACACCCCGTCTGCTGGCCGATCGGCTGAAATTCTGACAATTGTGCCAGCCCGCGATCCAGGTTTTGTAAATCAAAGCGCTGCGTAAACGGTAAGGGCGGTACCGGCTTACCGATGTGTTGTAATTGCTCCACACCGCAGACTCCGCAGCCTGTTCGCCCGGCCATAGCTCTGCGCTGTTCTTTCAGCGCCATAAAGCGGCGGGCAGACAATTCTATCTGTATTTCAATCCCCTCACACACCGGGACCACGTCCATACCGTAGATGTCGGCGGGCGTCGAAATAATGCCTTCAGACAAGGAAAAACCCAGCGCGAACGCCTGCAGATCCAGGGGGGAGGCCATCATTACCACATGAGAAATGCCGTTATACACCAGGGCCACGGGAACTTCTTCCGCCAGAATATCCTCCTGTGCCGCCGGGTCGGCACTCTGCTGAATAGCGTCCCGGGTCCGGACCGGATGGCGTCTCAGCCCCTGCGCTGAAAGGATGTCGGAGTCAGAGGGCTTGGGAAGAGTGTTCATAGGATCTGTTCCGCAGATGGGTGCTTTTCGGTAAGAAGATTGACTGTATTTAGCATACAAACCTGGCCGGGTGTTAGCCGTACGGGCGGAAATACGGCGTAAAAAAAGCGAGCCGGAGGCTCGCTTTGTCGTATTTCGCAGTTAAGACTTACTGTAACAGGGAGATATCCGCCACCTGCAGGAACAGATCACGTAACTTCGCCAGTAACGTCAGACGGTTAATCCGCACGTCTTTCTCTTCAGCATTCACCATCACTTCACTGAAGAAGTTATCCACGGCTTCACGCAATTGAGCCAGCTCGATCAGGGCTTCCTGATAACGGCCTTCTGCAAAGTAAGGCTGCAGTTTGCTGGTCAGCGCGCTGACATAGGTCGCCAGAGTGATCTCGGCATTCTCTTTCAGCAGTGAGGCCTGTACGCTATCGTTCAGCGGCTCATCCGATTTTGCCAGGATATTAGAGACACGCTTATTCGCTGCCGCCAGAGCCGCAGACTGCTCAAGAGTACGGAAATGCGATACAGCACGCATACGGGCATCAAAGTCTGCCGGACGGGTTGGACGACGCGCCAGTACCGCTTGCAGTGTATCAACACTGTGACCTTCTTCCTGATACCAGGTGCGGAAACGACCCAGCATAAAGTCGATCACGTCATCCACCACGTTAGCATTCGTCAGCTTATCGCCGTACAAACGTACCGCTTCTTCTGTCAGTGTCTGCAGGTCTAATGGCAGGTTTTTCCCGACAATAATACGCAGCACACCCAGCGCTGCACGACGCAGAGCAAACGGGTCTTTATCCCCTTTAGGATGCTGACCAATACCGAAAATACCGGCCAGGGTATCCATCTTGTCGGCAATCGCCAACGCACAGGAAACCAGCCCCTGTGGTAACTCATCCCCGGAGAAACGTGGCTGATATTGCTCATTCAGCGCCAGAGCGACATCTTCAGCTTCACCGTCATGGCGTGCATAGTGCATGCCCATCACACCCTGGGTATCGGTGAATTCAAAGACCATGTTGGTCATCAGGTCACATTTCGATAGCAGGCCAGCACGGGTCGCATGACTGACGTCCGCCCCGATTTTCGCAGCAATCCAGCCGGCAAGCGCCTGAATACGATCTGTCTTATCACGCAGGGTCCCCAGCTGTTTCTGGAACAGTACGCTTTCCAGACGGGGTAACTGGTCTTCCAGACGCTGCTTACGGTCGCTGTTAAAGAAAAATTCCGCATCGGCCAGGCGCGGACGAACCACTTTTTCGTTGCCGGAAATGATCTGCTGAGGATCAGACGACTCAATATTGGTCACGAAAATAAAATTAGGCAGTAACTGACCGTCAGCACCATAGACAGGGAAATATTTCTGATCCCCCTTCATGGTGTACACCAGGGCTTCCGCCGGCACTGCCAGGAATTTTTCTTCGAAGGTCGCGGTCAGAACCACCGGCCATTCGACCAGAGACGTCACTTCTTCAAGCAGGCTGTCATTCAGGTCTGCCGTGCCACCCAGCTTTTCCGCCGCGGCTTCTGCACCGGCCTTGATAGCGGCTTTACGGGCATCATAGTCGGCCATCACTTTACCGCGTTCCAGCAGGATCTGCGGATACTGATCCGCACTCCCGATACTGAATTCAGACTCACCCATAAAACGGTGACCGCGGATGATACGATCTGACGGTACGCCAAGGATCGTCGCCGGGACCACTTCATCGCCCAGCAACAGTGTCACGGTATGAACCGGGCGAACAAATTGCACATCACTGTCTGCCCAGCGCATCAGCTTAGGCACCGGTAATTTACTCAGCACACCGGCAACCATGCCAGGCAACAGAGAAACCGCGCTCTCGCCTTTCACCGCCGCACGGTAAAGCAGCCATTCGCCTTTATCGGTTTTCAGTCGTTCGGCCTGATCGACCGTAATACCATTACCGCGCGCCCAGCCTTCGGCCGCTTTGGTCGGTTTACCTTCCGCATCAAAGGCAGCCTGAATAGCCGGGCCGCGTTTTTCAACTTCACGATCGGCCTGTGCCGCACTTAACGCCGCAACTTTGACGGCCAGACGGCGCGGAGCAGCAAACCACTCCACAGCACCGTGTGCCAGCCCTGCGCTATCCAGTTCAGCCGTCAGTTGTGTGGCAAAAGATTCCGCCAGCTGACGTAAGGCTTTTGGTGGCAGCTCTTCGGTGCCGATTTCCACCAGAAAGGTTTTTTCTGTCATCGCTGCCTCTTATTTGTTGTTATTGCACATCGGGAAGCCCAGGGCTTCACGGGAAGCATAATAGGCCTCAGCCACGGCTTTGGTCAGGGTACGAATGCGCAGGATATAACGCTGACGCTCTGTGACAGAGATGGCTTTGCGTGCATCCAGCAGGTTAAAACTGTGCGCAGCTTTCAGAATACGTTCGTAGGCTGGCAGAGGAAGCGGTTTTTCCAGCGCCAGTAAGGTCTGAGCTTCTTTCTCATACTGTTCAAAGCAGCTGAACAGGAAAGGCACATCAGCGTACTCAAAGTTATAGGTCGACTGTTCCACTTCATTCTGGTGGAACACATCGCCATAGGTCGTTTTACCGAGCGCGCCATCACTCCAGACCAGGTCGTAGACACTGTCAACACCCTGAATGTACATCGCCAGACGTTCCAGACCGTAGGTGATTTCACCGGTCACCGGTTTACACTCAAGACCACCGACCTGCTGGAAATAGGTGAACTGTGTCACTTCCATGCCGTTCAGCCACACTTCCCAGCCCAGTCCCCAGGCACCCAGTGTCGGGTTTTCCCAGTTATCTTCCACAAAGCGGATATCATGCACGCCAGGGTCAATGCCCAGTGCCTGTAACGAGCCGAGGTACAGTTCCTGCATATTTTCCGGAGACGGTTTAATCATCACCTGGAACTGATAGTAGTGTTGCAGACGGTTAGGGTTCTCGCCGTAACGTCCGTCCGTCGGACGACGTGAAGGCTGCACATACGCCGTCGCAATGGGTTCTGGCCCCAGAGCACGCAGACAGGTCATGGGATGCGAGGTACCCGCACCGACTTCCATATCCAGAGGCTGAACAATGGTGCAGCCTTGTTGCGCCCAGTAATCCTGCAAGGTCAGGATCAGGCCCTGAAAGGTCTTGGTATCAAACTTTTGCATGTTGAGTTCGCACACTATTTGGCCGGATGAAAAAAAGTGGGTCGTAGTATACCCTTTGACCGGCAGATGTGCAGCCGGAAATCAGCGCAAGGCAGGTCCCGCGCTGAATTGCCTCGTCACCGCTCTACGCGAAAACAGCTCCCCCGGTCCTCCGGGGACGACGCTATCCGGGATTATCTGCGCTAAGGCGTAACGCCGTACGCCGGAAATGACGGGCCGATGAAAATCCCGCGGCCAGTGCTGCTTTCTCAATACCTTCCCCTTGCTGAATGCGCTGCTCTGCCACCGCAACCTGTAACTGTTGCTGATAGGTATGAACGGTGACCCCAAGATGTTGACGAAACAAGCGTGTCAGGTGACGACCGCTGACATGGGCCCGTTGCGCCAGTTGCATCAGTGACCAGTGTTGCTCCGGGTGCTGGCTGATAAGATCCTGAGCCCGATGGATCGCCGGATGCAGGTGATTACGATAGCGTAACCAGGGAGAAAGCTGCGGATCATTCCCGGAACGGCGAAACCAGACCACCATCTCCCGGGCGATATCCAGTGCCTTTTGCGGACCGAATAACCAGTTAACCAGATGCAGAGAGAGATCAATCCCTGTCGTGATCCCTGCGCTGGTCCAGATCCCGCCATCCTCTACAAAAATACGGTTATCCAGCACACGTGCAGCCGGTGCGCTTTCTCTCAGCCGCGCCAGTAGCTGATGATGGGTAGTACACAAAACCCCATCCAGTAAACCAGCTCGGGCAGCCAGTAATGCCCCGGCGCAAATACAGACCAGAGTTATTTCCCCGCGGTGGATTGCCGCCTGCTGATGTCGCAACCACAGACAGGCTTCCGTCGCTGCTGGCAGAGTCAGCTGATGTTGCGAATTTTCGAGCCCGGGAACGATCAGGATACTGCCGGATGGCAGACGTTCCGGCAGGGGTAGAATATTACTGAGAGTCATCCGGGTCGAGGTGAAAACTGTCGCGTCGGGCCCCGTGTAATATAACGCTACATCCCGGCACGCCAGGCGGAGTGTTTCAGCCGGCCCGGCCATGTCGAGCGTCATCACTCCGGGCAACGTTAAAAACCAGACCGGGATCGTCACAGGCAATACCTTATCGTCATGGGGAATAATATTTCAGCACAGTCCCTGCCGTTGCAGGCATTCATCTACCGTACAGACATCGGCAAAGCGCCCATTCAGTACCATACTGGTGTGCTGCCTGATTTCATCAGCTGTATATTCACGGCTCTGCCATTGCATCGCAAAGGTTAGCGTGGCTTCACTGACAAACTGTACCTCAAATCCTGAATCGCGAGCGACTCTGGCCGTAGTTTCGCAACATTGCTCTGTCCGCATTCCACAGATAATCAGCCGGCCGATAGCTTCCTCTATGAGCCAGTCAGATAACGAAGAGTCAGCCAAAGCATTGTGGACGTGTTTATGTGCTGTTTTCGCAGCAGTATGACGTAAAAAGGACATCCGTTTCACATAACCGGAATCCGGAGCAAACAGTCCCTCACTGACATGAAATATATCCACGACGGGGATCTCCAGCGCTTCGCAGCCTGAAATCAACCGGCAGATACTGGCAGAAAATGCCGGAAAATCTGCGTCTGACCAGTCATCACGGTGTAAAAAAGAATCCTGAACATCAATCACCAGTAATGCACTTTTCATAATTATCTCCCGTCAGTCATCATCCGGTCAGTAGTATCTCTCTGAATGATGAGCCTGATAAGGTCGGATCAGGACAGACTGATGCCAGCCAAAGACAAAACTACGCTACAGGACCGTCAGCGGCATGCCGGGCTCATCAGGCACCCTACCGCAGCATCCGCCATTACCATTCAATACCGATAGCGAAAATGACCAGTATCAGGCAGGATAACCGTTCCGGAGGCCAGTGAAGATATCGTGTCACACCGGTATCAGCCCACGAATATACCTTCCGTTGCCGCAGTTGTTTCTGAATATATTATTTATCGTCCGAACGCTACTATCAGTGAAAATATCGTTCCCGTCACTGAATTGTCAGGGGGAAACCTGCCGGGATACACTGCCTCGCCCTGCCAAAACAACATTCAAAATATAACTTAAAACAATAAGATAACTAATTTTTAACCTTAATGTTCCCGACAAATATTCTGCATTTCTGCCGACATTACAGTGGTTTCTGCTGGTTATTCGACAACCGGGTATCGCCTTCTATACTTAAATCGTTCTGAAGTTTAACGAGTGCGGTTAACAAACTTCTGCGGCATCAGGCTTCGGAATGCCGTTTTGTTAACCGTTCGATTAACATAACCGGAGGGAAATATGGTTCAGAAGATAACTATCCATGCTCAGTCACAAACTCTGCCCGGCAGCGATGAAAAGCTGAAGCCTGCAGCGGTCTTTATACGGGATGACTATAAAGGCAGCGGAAAGCTGGCGGGTAAAGTTGCCCTGGTCACCGGGGGTGACAGTGGTATAGGACGTTCGGTTGTGCAGCATTTTGCCCGCGAAGGTGCCGATATTGCCCTGACCTATTTACCGGATAGCGAAGAAGAAGCGCAGGATGCAAAAATTGCACAGCAACTGGTGGAAAAAGAAGGCCGTAAATGCGTGACTTATCCGGTGGATCTGCGTAAAGCGGAAAACTGCCGCCAGCTGGTCGATAGCGTGGTCAAAGAGTTCGGTAAACTGAATATTCTGGTGAATAACGCCGGGACTCAGTATCCGAATGAAGATATTACCACCCTGAGCGACGAAAAATGGCTGGATACGTTTGATGTGAATATTCACTCAGTATTCTTCATGACCAAAGCCGCCCTGCCTCACCTGCAGGAAGATGACAGCATTATCAATACTACTTCCGTCAATGCGTATGTCGGCCCGGAAATGCTGCTGGATTATACCGCGACCAAAGGTGCGATTGTCAGTTTCACCCGTGCACTGTCTAATCAGATTGCCGCGAAAGGGATCCGTGTAAATGCCGTGGCACCAGGCCCGGTCTGGACCCCGCTGCAGCCCGCGACACTCGGTGACTATAACAAGGATCTGCTGGAAGACTTTGGCCATGAGACTCCGATGGGCCGCGCCGGTCAGCCTTCTGAGCTTGGCCCGGTCTATGTGTTCCTGGCAAGCCTTGACTCTTCCTTTATCAGTGGCCAGGTACTGCACCCTAACGGCGGTATTATGGTCGGCGGCTAAGCCGCTCTCCCCTGTCTGCGCAGCGCAGCCCCCCGGCTGTCTGCGCATCGAATAACTTTGTTTTAATGATGACTGCCGCAGCCTGCCGGCGGCGGTCTGTTGCCCTGAATACAGAGGATACTATGTTATTTAAACAATTAACTGACAGCTGGCTGAGCATGCCTTATCACCATGACTGGCTGGAAAAAGAGAGCCGCCGCCTGATGGCATTTTACCGTAACTCAAAACACCCTAAGGGTGGGTTCGGTGCCCTGGATATCCATGGCAATCTGCCATCGGATGCACAGCCGGAGAGCATGCTCACCGCCAGGATGACCCACTGTTTCTCCATCGCGTCATTACAGGGCGAGCCGGGAGCCGGTGATTTGGCAAAATGGGGGGTCGAT
Organism: Tatumella sp. UCD-D_suzukii; assembly: GCF_000611875.2. NCBI lineage: Bacteria > Pseudomonadati > Pseudomonadota > Gammaproteobacteria > Enterobacterales > Erwiniaceae > Tatumella > Tatumella sp. UCD-D_suzukii. Next base: position 90,129 of record NZ_JFJX01000072.1, on the reverse strand, counting down.
GCTTTACGTGGTGTGCTGCGTGATAAAGAGTTCGGCGGCTGGCTGGACGGGATCCCGGAGCAATCACCTGACGGGCGGAAACAGGCCTATCTGCATGTTTTTGTTACCCTTGCTGCATTAAGTGCCACATTAGCCAATATTGAGGGTGCGCAGGAGCTTCTGGACGAAGCGAAAGATATTATGGATAACCGTTTCTGGTCAGACAAAGAAGGACGGCTACAGGAAAGTTTCGCCCGTGACTGGAAAGATCCGGAGGCCTATCGCGGGGGCAACAGTAATATGCACGCCACCGAGATGTTTGTACAACTGGCCGATGTGACGGGTGAAAGTAAATGGCGTCAGCGGGCACTGTCTATCGTTACCCATATTATTCATAAGCACGCCAAATCGAATAAGTATCTGCTTGCCGAACATTTCGATGAAAACTGGCAGGAATGGCACGACTACAATAAAGACAAACCGACCGATGACTTCCGTCCGTACGGGATCACGCCGGGGCACGCCTGTGAGTGGGCACGTCTGCTGTTACACCTGGAAGCGGCGTTGTTGCGGAATAATGAACACACACCGGAGTGGTTGCTGGCAGATTCAAAAGGGTTATTTGAAACCGGCCTGAAGTATGGCTGGTTTGTGGATGGTCAGCCGGGCCTGGTGTATACCCATGACTGGGATAAGAAACCCGTGACCCACAACCGTCTGCACTGGACGGTGGCGGAGAGTTGCTCCACTGCCGCCAGTCTGCTGAAGCGTACCGGGGATTTGACCTATGAGCGCTGGTATCGCACATTGTGGGATTATATTGCCAATTATCTGATAGATCAGAAAAACGGTAGCTGGTGGCACGAACTGGATGCTGAAAACAAACCCTCTTCCGTGGTCTGGTCCGGGAAACCCGATATCTACCACGCATGGCAACTGACGCTGAACAGCCGTTTACCGCTCGCACCGACACTGGGCACCGCAGTAAAACTTGGGCTGGACCGGATGTAACCCCGTAATACTCCCCCGCCTTGTACCGGCAGGGGAGCCTTCATTATTTCTTCGCTTTACGCACCCGCTCAGCCAGACCTTTCAGGATATAACGCAGTACCTGATCCCCGCACTCGCGGTAGTTTTTATGCCCTTCTTTACGGAAAAAAGCACTCAGCTCATTTTCTGACATCGCAAAATCCACAGATTTCAGAATGTCATGTAAATCCTCGGTTTTCAGCTCAAACGCCACGCGCAATTTTTTCAGCATGACATTATTGGTCACGCGCTTCTCTACTTCAGGAGCAGGATAGCGCGGGTCACGACCACGGCGGTAGAATATCAGGCCGTTCAGAAAATGTGCCATGACCTTATCGTTACATGCCAGGTAGCCCGGCTCGCCTTCTTTAACCAGATAGCCACTCATTTCCTTGAGGCTGACTTCCGCCCCCCCTGAAATAAGAATTTCCAGCATTTTTTCATCACGAAGGTCGAGCATATAGCGAACACTACGCAAAACGTCATTGTGCATCATGGTATTAATTTCCTGAAATCATCGGACCGGTCTCCCGGCAACAGCCTGTTTAACTACTTCTGGCCAGGCATTATACAAGTCTCACCGCGCGGGTCGCCTGTTAGTTGATAAAAAAGCCGGATTAATAGTGCTGAAGCATAAAAATTGCGGCGATGGGAATATTCAGCCGCCGGTCAGCCATTATTGCACCTCTTTTCCGGCCTGCTCCCCCTGAGCGTACCCTGTGATTTTTTGCATTTCAAAGTGGATGCCGGTATAACTTCGCTCATCTCACGTTAGACATCTAACCATTCAGAAGGCTACATGCAGACATCTTCAACTACCGCGCCGCTGAAGCGCACCATGAAAGCCCGTCATCTGGTGATGCTGTCACTGGGCGGGGTGATCGGGACCGGATTATTTTTTAACACCGGCTATATTATCTCCACCACAGGGGCGGCAGGGACACTCCTCGCCTATCTTATCGGTGCGCTGGTGGTCTGGCTGGTGATGCAATGTTTAGGTGAACTGTCAGTCGCAATGCCGGAAACAGGCGCATTCCATGTCTATGCCAGTCGTTATCTTGGCCCAGCCACCGGCTATACGGTGGCCTGGCTCTACTGGCTGACCTGGACGGTCGCCCTCGGCTCCAGCTTTACGGCGGCCGGTTTCTGTATGCAGTACTGGTTTCCGCAGGTTCCGGTCTGGGTCTGGTGCCTGGTTTTTTGCGTACTGATTTTCGGCCTGAATGTGGTATCTACCCGCTTTTTTGCCGAAAGTGAATTCTGGTTCTCTCTGCTCAAAGTCTTCACTATCGTGCTGTTCCTGATCCTGGGCGTTGCCGCCATGACCGGGCTGCTACCGATGCACGACGGAACGCCGGCCCCCGGCCTGCATAACATCACCGCTCAGGGCTGGTTCCCCCATGGCGGCCTGCCCATCCTGATGACGATGGTCGCGGTTAACTTCGCTTTTTCCGGGACAGAACTGATTGGTATTGCGGCCGGTGAAACTGAATCCCCGCATAAAGTGATCCCGATAGCTATCCGCACGACGGTGGTACGACTGATTATTTTCTTTGTGGGGACCGTATTTGTGCTTGCGGCCCTGATCCCTATGCAGCAGGCCGGCGTCGAAAAAAGTCCCTTTGTACTGGTGTTTGAAAAGGTCGGTATTCCCTATGCCGCAGGGATCTTTAATCTGGTGATCCTGACCGCTATCCTTTCGGCAGCAAATTCCGGTCTGTATGCCTCCGGCAGAATGTTATGGTCACTGGCAAATCAGAATACCCTGCCACAATGCTTTTCCCGGGTCACAAAACGGGGCGTTCCTTTAACGGCACTGTCGGTCAGTATGCTCGGCGGACTGCTGGCGCTGGCTTCCAGCGTCATCGCGCCGGACACGGTTTTTGTGGCGTTGTCGGCTATCTCCGGTTTCGCCGTCGTCGCCGTCTGGCTGAGTATCTGTGCCTCGCATTATGTCTTCCGCCGCCGTCATGTGCAGCAGGGTAAACCACTGAGTGATTTGCTCTATCGCGCACCGTGGTATCCTGTGGTACCGGTACTGGGCTTTATTTTATGCCTGGTCGCCTGTGCCGGTCTGGCCTTTGACCCGGATCAGCGTATAGCGTTATGGTGCGGAATTCCTTTTGTCGCCCTCTGCTATCTGGCTTATTTTATTACCCGCAAGCTGAGCCGGGCCAACGCCGCTCAGCCTCAGGAGCAGTAACATGCGACCCAATAATCCTTTATTCTCCGTGCTCCGTGAGCAGCCTTTTTTACTGCTCGACGGCGCGATGGCTACAGAACTGGAAAACCGTGGCTGTCAGCTGGCAGACAGCCTGTGGTCGGCCAAAATCCTGCAGGAAAACCCGCAACTGATTGAACAGGTGCATTACGATTATTTTCAGGCGGGGGCCCGTTGTGCGATCACCGCGAGCTATCAGGCCAGCCTCCCGGGGTTTGCCGCACGGAATATCTCTGCCGGTGAGGCTCAGGCTCTGATACGCCTGAGCGTGACCCTGGCAGCCAACGCCCGCCACCGGTATTTATCGGAGCACCCCCAGGCCGGGCCGTTACTGATTGCCGGCTCTGTCGGGCCTTACGGGGCTTATCTGGCTGACGGTTCTGAATACCGGGGGGATTACCAGCGCAGCCTCCGGCAATATCAGGACTTTCACCGGCCGCGAATTGCCGCATTGATCGAAGCCGGGGCGGATCTGCTGGCCTGTGAAACACTGCCCTCTTTTGATGAAATCCGGGCACTGGCAGAGCTGCTGAACGAATATCCCCGTACTACCGCCTGGTTCTCGTTTACCCTGAAAGATGCACAGCATCTGAGTGACGGCACGCCACTGAGTGAAGTGGTCGCCTTTATCGAAGGCTATCCCCGTATCGTCGCCATCGGAATCAACTGCATTGCGCTGGAGGATACGACTGAAGCGTTACGCCATCTGCATTCACTGACGCCACTCCCGCTGGTGGTGTATCCGAATTCCGGCGAACATTATGATCCGGTCAGTAAGACCTGGCATCATCAGCCTCATGGCTGTGCAACACTGAGTGATTATCTGCCGGCATGGCTGGCGGCCGGTGCCCGGGTGATCGGCGGGTGCTGCCGTACGACTCCGGCTGATATTGCGGTGTTACACCGTTTACAGACCGCGTCTGCCTGACGCTACCCCTGCCGACGGCCGGGCACACCGTGCTCTGCCGTCGGCCCCGCGAATTCAGACGTGTTATCCCCGGAAAGAAGTAAATGCTGTGCTCTCCGCGACTTCTGACGTGTCCGGGAGGCAGAGAACCGCTCAGGCTTATCAGGTAAATTCTGAGGAAACGGTGAACATTGCAGGTAAAGAAGCGGTGACTGCACACAGAAGTTCAGAGGGGAGATAACACAAGGTCAGCCTGCAAAGGGGTCGGGAGTGGATCCTAAGGGCGGATAGCCGGAGGCTATCCGCAATAACGGTTACAGGTTGCCGCTGACCAGCCCATCAATATGAACCTGCGGTACCCCCTGAGAACACAATTCGATCCGTCCACGGACACCATACACTTCGGCCAGGCTTTCCGGGGTAATGACATCCGCAGGCGCGCCGCTGGCCACAATCCGTCCGGATTTCATCATCACCACATGATCACTGTGTCGCAGGGCGATATTAATATCATGCAGAACAACCACCGTGACCATATTGCGCGCACGGGTCTCTTTACTGACCAGGCTCATCACATGGTACTGATAATTGAGATCCAGTGCACTGAGCGGTTCGTCGAGTAACAGCAGGGACGGATTACGCACCAGCGACTGGGCCAGACCGACCATTTGTTTCTGGCCCCCGGACAACTCATCCATATATCTGAGCGCCAGCGACGCAATCCCGACTTCATCCAGTAACTGCAGTATACGTTCCGGTGAGACATCCGCCCCCTGCTGTCCCGTGGCTCTGGCCGACACCAGCACGGATTCTAATACCTGCAGATGGACCCCGGAAGGCAGGCTCTGAGGCAGATAGACAACTTTATCGCCGCGCTCTGCCAGAGATAAGTGGTTGATATCTTTATTATCCAGCCAGATTTCCCCCTCCGCCCGGTTTAACCCGGCCAGGGCGCGCAGCAGGGTAGACTTACCGCACCCGTTCGGTCCCAGTAATACCGTTACCTTACCCCGTGGAATAGCCTCCAGGGACATTTCACTGATCACCGGATGACGACGATAACCGGTACAGAGCCCCTTAATACTCAGGGAATCACTCATAAGTTCCCCCGGTGACGCAGAATGATAACAATGAAGAACGGCACACCCACCAGCGAGGTGATAATACCAATCGGGATAATGACTCCGGGGACAATATTTTTTGATACCACAGAGGCCAGGGATAACACCAGCGCACCAATCAGACCACTGGCGGGCAGATAAAAGCGGTGATCCTCACCCACCAGTTGCCGGGCGATATGGGGTGCCACCAGGCCGATAAATCCGATAGGCCCGACAAAGGCCACGGCCAGGGCAGACGCCAGGCTGATGCGGATTAATGACGACATCCGCAGACGAGCAACATCAATACCAAAACTGGCCGCCCTGTCTTCCCCCAGACGCAGTGCGGTCAGTTGCCAGGCACTCTTCAGTGCCCAGGGCAGCAGTATCACTATGGCGGCGGCCAGGATCCCCAGTTTCGGCCAGGAGGCCCTCCCCAGGCTACCCATCGTCCAGAAGACCAGCGATTGCAGGGTATCTTCACTGGCGATAAATTGCATCATGGCGACCAGGGCATTAAAGGTAAAGACCAGGGCAATACCGAACAGCACAACGGTGGTGCGTGTATTTACGGTGCGGCGGCTGACCAGATTCAGAATAAACGCCGTCAGAATGGCAAAAATAAAGGCGTTCCCGGTGACCAGCCAGGTTCCGGGGATCCAGGGGATACCGACCCCGAGGACCAGCGCTAACGCAGCACCGAACGAGGCAGCGGAGGAAACGCCCAGAGTGAAAGGACTGGCCAGCGGGTTATTGAGGATTGTCTGCATCTCACTCCCCGCCATTCCCAGGGCAAAACCGACCACCACGGCCATCAGCGTGAAAGGCAGACGGATATCCCAGACGATCACCCGGGTCGCAGCATCAACACCGGCCGGATGCACCAGCGCACGTAACAGCGTCATCAGGTCAAGGTGTGCCGGTCCTATCGTAAAATCGAGGATAACGCTACAGCAGATAGCAATCACCAATACCAACAACAGGACGACACGTTTACGAATAAGTTTTCGATACTCGGCACCGATACCACCACGTTCATGGGTAACGGATTCTGTCACAGTACTCATTAATGATATTTCCACGTTCCGGAACTAACGATATTGTTTTGTGCGGCTTATTCATTCGCCGTATCAGGGTGACAGCGATAAACCGGTGAAGAGTGGCAGTGATCCTGCCCTGATCCGTCCGCGACAAAATATAATAATAATCATTCCGAATGATACCGCGAAACCGAATGAATACAACGCTAAACAGTTTACACAACGTGAATAGCCGCAATATAACGCCTGTATTTTCCGCCGGTCAGGGCCGGAACAACGGGTTGCGGAAACATCTCACGGCAGATAGTTACTCCCGGTAACATACAGCAGATATCTGCAGCTCAAATTATAGTTAATAATTATTATGATATAGATTCTCATTCCACCACCTCCCCGGCCCTGTTCTTTTTCGGCTTACCCCATGGCCACGAGGGAGAAACAATTCAGGAAAGCTAATGAATAACGCCATTAAACGTCGTCATCCTCTCATACGCTATGCCCGTCATTGTGTCACTGCCGCGGTGTGTTTCTCCCCTCTGGCCGCGATGGCAACAGATTACCCGCTGACCGTACAGGATATGGATCACCAGACTGTCGTTATCAGCCATGAACCGAAACGAATTATTCTGCAGGATGGCCGCGATATTATGGCGCTGGCCCTGCTCGACAGAGCGGACCCGTTCGCGCGGGTCATTAGCTGGAATAATCTGATCAAAAAACAGGACGGTCAGGAATGGGCAGTTCTGAAAGGAAAATGGCCTCAGGCCGCGGCTATCCCGGATATGGGATTCTCAGACCAGGGGGAAGTGAATACTGAAACGGTGATTTCCAGTCACCCGGACCTGCTCATTGCACAGTTGCGGGCCAAACCGGCACTGGAACAAACCGGTGTTTTAAAACGTTTCCGTGAATTGCATATTCCCGTACTGTTCCTGGATTATGAACTCCACCCTATTCAGGATACGGTACCCAGCATTACGTTACTGGGGAAAGTGCTTAATAAAGAGAGCAACGCAAAAGCCTTCACTGATTTTTATACCGAACGCCTGAACCGGATTGAATCTGTCGTCAGCAAAGCACCGAAAAAGCCGCTGGTCTTCATCGAACCTATCGCCGGTAATTCAGATAACTGCTGCTTCACTCACGGAACCAATGGCTGGGGCGGATTAGTGGCTGCTGCGGGCGGGATTAATATCGGCTCCGAATTACTGAAAGGGGCATCCGGCTTTATTAACCCTGAAAAAATTATTGCGATGCGCCCTGACTGGTACCTGATGACCGGTTCAAAACGCGGAGCACCAGGGAACCCGGTATTGCCGTTCGGTTACAATACCCAAATCACACAGATCAAAGCCAGCTTTGACAACCTGTTAAAACGTACTGCTGTCGCGACGATCCCGGCGGTCTCTGAAGGGCATGTCGGCGGGGTGTATCATCATTTCTACAACCATCCGTGGAATATTATAGGGGTGGAAATCCTGGCGCACTGGTTCTATCCGCAGCAGTTTGCTTCGCTGGATCCGACTGCCGATTACCACTATATCGTGACCCATTTCACGCAGTTACCGAATGACCCGGTCAATCTGAGTTATTCACCGGTCAGTCAGTAATCCCTGCCAGGGGAAGCCCGTATCGGGCTTCCCTGCCCGGACATCCGCCCGATGTTCTGCCACCAGTAAAGCTTCGGTATCTTTTTCTAACGCACGGAAAATATGCGGCAGATCCCCCGGGTAACACAGGTAGTCGCCTTCATTCAGCTCCACCGGATTATCCGCCAATCCGACTAATGCCCGCCCGCGCACCAGAATAATATGTTCAACCGAACCCGGCAGATGTGGCTGTGACAACCTGTCCTTGCCTGGCTGGACCTGCAGGGTATAGATATCGCGTCTTGCCCCGGGCGGACAGTTGGCCAGCAGGATCGCCTGGTAACTTGCCTGTCCGGAATCGACAGCCATCCCTTCCCCCTTTCGCAATAACCGGATGGCCGTACTGCCGTCTTCCAGTAACCGGGCAAATGGCATATCCAGTGCCATACATAAGGCCCAGAGGGTTTCCAGACTGGGATTACCGCTGCCGGATTCCAGCTGAGACAGTGTGGACTTCGCAATCCCGGCTCTGCGGGCCACTTCAGCCAGTGACAGACCGGCTCTCTGCCGCTCCTGACACAGATTGCGCGAAATAATACTGATAGGGGGTTTCATAGGGCCTCACCGTTCGCTATAAAGAACGAAACGTTCTTGTTGAAAAACACTGTCAGGGTGTTCATTATAAGTATATCAATGTTCATTTTAACGGTATCCCTATGCTGGCTCCACTCTATTCCGCCTTACCCCGTGATGTTGTTAAAGCTATTTTCCTGGTCTGTCTGGCCGATGGTGTTGTGGCAGTCTCTTATGGATCACTGGCCGGCAGTCTCGGATTCCCGCTATGGGTACCTTTAGCGCTGTCCGTGATCGTCATGGCGGGCGCGTCTGAATTTATCTTTATCGGTATCGTTGCCGCCGGGGGGAGTCCTCTGGCGGCAGCGGCTGCCGGCTTGCTGGTGAATGCCCGCCATATCCCGTTTGGTATTGCCGTCAGTGACCTGACCGGACGCGGATGGCGAGGTATTGCCGGCAGCCATATGATGAATGATGAAAGTGTCGTATTCGGGTTATCGCGTCCGGATAAACATCAGCAACGAGCCGCCTACTGGCTGTGTGGTACCGGTATCGCCCTCTGCTGGCCCGCAGGTGTGCTCGGGGGATCCCTGGTGGGTAAACTTCTGCCGGACCCGTCAGTGATCGGTTTAGACAGCGTTTTTCCGGCCATTATGCTGGCACTGGTGATCCCGTCACTGAAGAAAAAAGTCACCCGGCAGCGCGCCGGTTCCGGTGCTCTGCTGGCCCTGGCCACGGTTCCCTGGCTGCCTGCAGGCTTACCGGTGCTGGTCTCGCTCGCCGGGCTGGTGATGGGGAGCAAAAAAAATGAGCAATAGTCCGGCACTTTGGGGGTGCATTCTCTTACTGGGGGCGGGCACCTTTCTGATGCGCTATATCAGTAGCCGTCTTGGGCACCGGTGGGTACTTCCGGAATCATGGCAACAGCGCTTATCCGACGCCGCCACCACCTTACTGCTTTCGGTGGCGGTGATTGCCACCTTTTATCATGATAACCATTTCGCAGGTTTTGCCCGGACAGGCGGCGTCGCGGTCGCACTGCTGTTGACGCTGCGCCGTACCCCGTTAATTGGAGTGATCCTGTCGGCGGCAGCAGTCACCGCACTTCTGCGTCTCGCGGGCATTCCCTGAGCGGTGGTGAGGGGGATGTACAGGCGAGTTGACGGCAGATATACCGGTTCCGGCCAGTGAGATGCTGAACCGGCTATTTTAATTTTGTTAATACAACCGATGAAATGAAAGGTGCATGATGCATGACGTGAAAATCTATACCTATCCTAAAAGCCGATCACTGAGAGTCCTTTGGACACTTGAAGAGATTGGCGCACTTTACACCGCTGTAAAAACAGACCTGTTGAGCCGTCAGCCACAGGTGAAATCGCCGCATCCGTTCGGGAAAGTCCCCTATCTGACCAGCCAGGATATCTCGTTAGGCGAAACGCTGGCTATTTGTATGTATCTCTGCGAAACGCTTCCCTCCGGCACCCTGTATCCGGAAACACCCGCCGATAAAGCTACCGTGAATTCATGGTTAAGCTTCGCCCTGACGGATTTAGAGTCTCCTGTCTGGCATCTGTTAAAACAACTCGTGTTCGTTCCGGAAGACCAACGCAACCATGATCTTGTCAGTTATTTCAGAGAAGAAACCCGTAATGCTGTCTCCCGCATCACTTTCCCTCCGGGACAGGACTGGATCACGGGGAATACTTTCACACTGGCAGATATTTTTGTTTCGCATACGTTGCAGTGGGCAAAATTCTGCGGAATTTTCCTCAATGAACAACTTGAAACGTACCTCAGTAACGCGATGAACAGGCCCGCATTCCTGCGGGCTGAGGAAAAAAACAACCGGTGACCGGGAAGTGCCGCTAAGAAGAAGGTCAGCCACTGCTGCATCTCCATGATGAAACTACAGCCTCCTGCCGGGTCTGTAACACAGGGCGGCAGGTGACTTCGCTGACCGTATAGCCTGAAATACACTGATTACCGTTCAGGCTGCCATTCAGGATAATGCAGAATCGTCTCCGGCTCCTCCAGCCAGGGGGCATGCAGAGAACACCAGATATGCGCCCGGGGTCTCTGGCCGGGATCATCATCCAGCGTGGAAACCCGCACTATCACATGGCTCTGGGCCGGTCTTTCCGCCAGCAGATGGGAACCACAACCCGAACAGAAATAACGTATTTTTCCAGGTGAGGACTCATAGGTGCTGAGTCGTTCACTTCCTTTTAACCACCGGAAATGTTCACGCAACACCCTGGCATTTGCCGCATAAGGCGCTGCATGTGCTTTCCTGCAGGTCGTACAGTGACAGTTAATGATCTCTCCATCCAGGTCATCGCATTCATAAGCCACTTGTTTACACAGACAACTTCCCGTTACTCGTGTCATTGCTACCTCGCCAGCTCAGTTCTGCTCACTTATCCGCTATAGCCCCGATAAATATATGTCTTCTTCAGAAATAACAAAACACAGTCCTTACTTACCCGTATAAAAACGTGCCGTACCATGAGGTTTACTGTCCGGCCAATGGCAGCACCAGCATGCCCGGGTGCGGGTTATACCGCTGCACGACGACACGTTCTTTCGTGAGTTGATCATTGTGATGCGCCATGTTAACCGGCGGTCATCACTGCACAGAATGCTGACACAGTGCCTGACCGAAGGCGCAAAACAGCAGCAAACAGCCGTTCCGCGTCCGTCAGCGACCTGATATTGCCTGGTCGTCGTCAGTCATTTCACTGAAATAGTTACGTAATAACTGCCACAGATGATGTGCCGCCGGGGTAAAACGGCGATCTGAATTACGCAGCAAATGGCATTGTGTTTCATGTGCGACCGGATTGCTTATTGGTATTGCGACCAGTTGCCCTGAGGAAATCATCGGCTCAGCCGCCCTGGCAGACATGCAGGCGATACCGAGACCCGCCGCACTGAGTTCCAGTGCGGTAGAAAAGAGATTGCACCGATAAGATGGCGTAAAAATCAGGCCACTGTTACGGAACATGGTATTCATATATCGCTGTAATCCGAACTGATCCGTCAGAGCAATCAGTCGTTGCCCGGCCAGCGTTTCGATAGTCACCCGTGGCTCGCCGCTTAACGGATGATCCGGCGTCATGACGGCACAAACCGGTCCCCAGTGAAAACTGTATCGTTTGACCTCCGGGCTGCCGACAGGCCCGAAGGCCAATGCCATATCGGTGTCCCCATGAACCACGGCATTCAGCATTTCATGCATACTGGCCACGGTGATATCGACAAAAACCTGCGGATAGGCACCGGAAAAGGTCGTCATAATCTCACGGATAAAAGTGCTGACTAATCCGCCACCGATGCGGACCGAAACACTTCCCCCTTTCATGTGCCGTAAATCCCGCAGGTGCGCTTCCAGCTTATATCGCCGCTGGCGACTTTCGAAGTAATCTCCGGCCAGTAAACGTCCCGCTTCGGTCAGAACAACAATCCGGCCACGCCGTTCAAGCAGGGGTAATTGTAATTCCCGCTCAAGTTGCGAGATCTGGCGGCTGATCACCGAAGGATTAATCCCCAGGATATCTGCTGCGCGGCGGATCCCTCCCTGGACACCCACTTCATACAAATAACTCATCGGTTTTTCATGAAATTTCTGCACGTCAGTCTCTGTTAACTGTTGACCGGGAAGCAACAATAACACCGTTCACAGGACATTTATATTTTTATAAACCTTAACGATAATCGGATAAAACCGAGGCATCAGATATAAAAAAATAATTTTCTGATTGCACTTCAGGGAAGCACCAGAAGAGTGCGAACTGCACCACGATAAACAGTGAAATATATTAATAACAATAAAGCTATTTTCCTTTTTTATGTTATTTATAAATTTTACAGAGTTTATAAACAGCAGGTTAGCGGATTTTTATGCCTGTGTTTTAAACCCGGTATGAAAGTTGTTAAACATCTATTTTGTGGACAGACAAAATATTAACTCAGGTTCTCCGACACCAGGGAAACGTATCACTACAATAAATACAGAGAATAATTATGAGCGATAACAACATCAGCAACCAAAGTCAGGATAAGGACGAACACGCCCTTAAAGTGACGCCAGGAGCATGGATAGCTCTGATAGCCGTTTTACTGGTCTTTTCAGGACTGTTTTTTAAAGTCAAAGACATGGCCTGGCTGGGGGCCTTTGACTTTACTACGCTCGGCGGAGCCTTCGGGACCATGAAGGACGGGGCCGGAGGGACCTTCGTTGGCAGCGGAGGGGTCGGGGCGAAAGCAGGCTTTCTGTTTGCACTGTCATTAGTCCCGACGGTGATGCTGGCGCTGGGATTACTGGAGATTTTTACCCATTATGGCGCTATCCGTGCAGCCCACCGGTTGTTAACCCCGTTACTGAAACCGCTGCTGGGGTTACCCGGTTATACCGGGCTTGCATTAATCACGGATTTACAAAGTACCGATGCCGGCGCGGCTCTCAGTAAAGAACTTTATGACAGCAAAAAAATCACCCGTAAACATGTCGTGATTATGGGATCCTGGCAATATTCCGGCGCCGGACTGATTAATAACTACTTCGCTATCGGTTCGGCATTATTTGCTTCTCTGACCACCCCGTTAATTGTCCCGTTATTATTAATGTTTGTACTGAAATTTGTCGGAGCGGGTTTGGTAAGAGTCGCATTAAATACGGTCTACAGAAAGGATTTCATCAATGAGTAATCAGCTTAAAACCAGTGCCAATCCGTTTGATATCTTTGTCATCGGTGCCCGTAAAGGGTTCAATATTGCCATTAACAATCTGATGCCAAATGTCGTCATGGCCTATGTGATTGCCGAAATCCTGAACCTGCTCGGTATTATGCAGATGATTGGCCACCTCTGTGCCCCGCTGATGGGTATTTTTGGCCTGCCGGGCGAAGCGATTACCGTCTTACTCACCGCGTGGCTTTCTTCGTCGGCGGGTACCGGTGTGGCTGTCAGTCTGCTGACGAAAGGAACGCTGGACCCCGCTCAGGTCACCATTCTTATTCCCGCTATCTTTCTGATGGGTGCCCAGTTGCAGTATATGGGCCGTTTATTGGGGGTGGCGGATGTGCCTAAAAAATACTGGCCGTTACTGATGCTGACCAGCATCGTTAATGCCGTTATCTCTATGCTGGTGATGCGTTTTATCGCCTGACACTTATTATTATTCGCACCGGCAGTCCGGATACTGCCGGTCAGCAGATCACCGGAGTTAACTATGTCACGTACCTTAGACCATTTTAATGTGTTGCACGAAATCCCCGAACTGGGATTTGAAGAATTTAAAACGTCTGCGTATATCGCTTCTGCGCTGGAAGCCGCTGGCTTTACTGTCACCCGCCAGATCAACGGCACCACAGGGATCGTCGCCGAACTGGACAGTGGACAGCCGGGGCCGGTATTAGCCTTGCGGGCAGATATGGATGCCCTCGGCCACATTATTGACGGCCAGCATGTGGCACGCCATACCTGCGGCCATGACGGTCATTCCTCTGTCGTGCTGACCGCCGCAGAGGAAACCCTTCGTGAAGGCCTGGTAAAAAAAGGCAAACTGAGGATCCTGTTCCAGCCAGCGGAAGAGCTGGGGACCGGGGCCATCGCCATGGTCGAGGGAGGGGCTCTGGATAACGTGGATATGCTGCTGGGCTTCCATCTGCGCCCGGTAGAAGAGTGCCCGATGGGTCAGGCCGTGGCTGCGATGAATTACTCCGCATCCGCGACCATTGAAGCGGTATTTACCGGAAAAGCGGCCCATGCTGCCCGCCCGCATTTAGGCGTCAATGCGCTGGATGCGGCCGTTCAGGCGGTGCAGGCGGTGAATACTCTCCACCTTTCTCCGTCACTCACCTTCAGCGCCAAGGCCACCCGCTTTATTTCCGATGCCGGGGTCACTAACTCTATTCCTTCTGAAGCCCGTGTCTGCTGGGACCTTCGTTCGGCGGAAAATGCCCCGATGGAGGAACTGAAACAAAAAGTGACTGCAGCTCTGCAAGGCAGTGCCGCCGCCCTGGGTGCCACCGTCGATATTAAAATCCTTAAAGAAATGCCGGCAGCGATCATCGATAAAGAAGCCACGGCGGTGATCAGCCGCGCTATCTGCCAGCAACTGGGAGAAGATGCCCTGTTACCGAACAAAACCACACCGGGCAGCGAAGACTTTTTCCATTATTTACGCCTGTGCCCGCAGGTAAAAGGCGGATTCTGGGGCCTCGGCGCCAACCTGGTGCCGGGTTTGCATCATCCGGAAATGCATTTTGACCGGGATGCGCTGGCCATCGGGGTACGCATCTTTAAATCCTGTGTTCAGCAGGTCCTTGGCGAATAATCTCTGTGGCCCTCGCCCGGGGGCCACACCCTTATGCAGGATGTCTCTGTCTGAAAAATCTTTATACATTCAGATACGTTAATCTTTCTGTTACTGACACCTTCACCCTAATAGATTGTTATTGTTTCTTTTTTCTTCGATGAACTCAGGGATGCCGTATGACTTGCGCAAAAAAGACCCCGCGTTTTCGGGGCTTATTTTTTTCTGTTCTGGCCTTTCCGGCGCTGTGTAGCTCAGTCAGTGCGCTGGCAAACGCTCATGAATGTGCGCTATCGCTCACCGCAGGACAGGCACCTATCACCGGCCAGCTTCAGCAGGCTATTGATCACTGCAGCACGCGAGGGGGCGGAACCGTGACCTTACCGGCAGGGGTGTGGGTAAGCGGACCGCTGATGCTGAAAAGTCATGTCACTTTGCATCTGGCTGCCGGCAGCCGGTTAACCTCAACCGGTAATCCGGTCGATTTTAACGCCGCGTTTATCAGTAAACCGTTGCAGCCCCGTGAAGCACTGATTATCGCCACACACGTCCGGGACGTGGCGATCACCGGGCCCGGTACGGTGGATGGCCAGGGCCAGCATGCCTGGTGGCCGGTCGCGACGGATGCCCGTAACCATCTGAAACGGGGTGATACCCGATGGTTTGCCAGCCACTGGAAAGGGGTTCCAGCCGCTAACGGTATGCCCCGCCCCTGGCTGATTGAATTTGATCACGTCCGTGGCGGGAAACTCCGGGATGTGCAAGTGATCAACTCACCGATGTGGAATGTGGTCTTCCGCGACAGCCAAAATATCGTCATGAGCCACAGCTCTGTCACCAATCCCCCTGACTCCCCGAATACTGACGGGGTCGATGTGGTTTCCTCACAGAATGTCCTGCTGCGTGACCTGAGGCTTTCCACCGGAGATGATGATATTTCGATCAAGTCCGGACTGGCAACGACCGGAAAAGCCCCTGCAAGCCGGGATATTACTATCGAGGATTGTGAAATCGACAACGGCCACGGCATCTCGGTCGGCAGTGAAACGGCCAACGGTATCGGGCGTATTACTGTGCGAAATATCCGCTTCCGGGGGACAGAGAACGGGATCCGTGTGAAATCCGGCCGTGATCGGGGAAGCGAGATCGGGCCACTGAGTGCCGATAATATCGTTATGACCGGCGTCAGAGTACCGCTGGTGATCACCGACAGCTATGGAGGTAACGGCGGCTACAGTCACCAGAGTCTCAGCGCGATTTCCCCTGAGCCCGTCAGTCGTTACACGCCGTTTATTCACGATATCTCCGTTAACCATCTGCAAGCCAGCGGAGCCGGAATGGCAGGAATGATCAGCGGACTGCCGGAAGCCCCGTTAAGCAACATTAGCCTGAAAAATATTACTATTTCTTCTGTCTCGGGAATGCAAAGCCGCTATGCAAACGGCACGCTGCACAATGTGAAAATCACCTCAGATCAGCATCCGCTGTCACTGCAACAGGGGCCGGGAAGCCACTGGAGAAAGAGTTAACCCAAGAGAACACAACAGCGACCTCCTCTGGAGGCCGTTCACGCAATACACCGGGTCAGTCTGAAAGAGGCGGCACAATATTCCCGCACAGCAATCCCGCACAAAAGCGTGCCGGGTATGGCCGACGGCGACTCAAATAATCCGAAGTTATCGGCAACAAACCCTTTCCTGCAGGGCACTCCAGAGAATTATTGCTCCCCTGTCGACACAGTGTTAACATCCAGCCAGACGTTTAGATGGCTAAAAATAACTTCTCTGTAATATAAAGGAACCTGTATGTGGCAACAACGACTGACACAATTAGTAACCGCCTGCCACTGGATTGGCAGTAAAGGCTGGGCACCGGCCACCGGCGGTAATATGTCAGTCCGCGAGGATGAACAATGGTGCTGGCTGAGTGAGTCCGGGCGCGATAAAGGTACCCTGACTACCGACGATTTTCTGAAGGTAAATATCGCCACCTTACAGGCACCTTCCGGCCGTACCCCTTCTGCAGAAACCGGATTGCACACACTGATTTACCGCCTGTTTCCGGAGGCCAATGCGGTACTGCATGTGCACACCGTGAATGCGACGGTACTTTCACGTATTGAAAAAAATGCACAGCTGGCCCTGTCCGGCTATGAGATGCAGAAGTCCCTGACCGGCCAGCAGAGCCATCTGGATACCGTACCCATCGCAATCTTTGAAAATGATCAGGATATTGCTGCCTTGTCTGCACGCATAGAAGCCTATGCACAGCAGCACCCGCTTCACTATGGCTTCCTGCTGCGGGGTCATGGCCTGACCTGTTGGGGGAAGGATGTCAGTGAAGCCCGGCGTCATTTAGAAGGGCTGGAATTTTTGTTCGAATGCGAACTGAAACGCCGGCTTTATACCACCGAATAAGTCTCCTGCCACGCTGACAACATCGCCAATCCACCGGGTTAAGAAGATAATAATGAAAACTGAGCAGTTACTCACCTCCACCCATTGGGGGACTTACGAAGTCGAAACCTCCGGAGATAAGGTCACGGCGATGAAGCCCGTGCCCTGGGATAAAAACCCCTCGCGGATTGGTCAGTCGATGCCGGATGCCATTACCGGTAACACACGGATCCGTCGCCCGGCGGTCCGCCTGGGCTACCTGAAACACGGCCCGGACTCCCGGGAAGGCCGCGGCAAAGAACCCTTCGTTGAAGTCAGCTGGGAAGAAGCCTTATCTCTGGTCGCCCGTGATCTGCAGTCAGTAAAAGCCCGTCATGGCAACGAAGCCATCTTTGGCGGCTCCTATGGCTGGGGAAGCGCGGGGCGTTTCCACCACGTACAGAGTCAGTTGCACCGTTTTCTGAAAGGTTTTGGCGGATATACCGCCAGCACCAATACTTACAGCAGTGCTGCCGGTGAGCGTATTCTGCCTCATATTATCGGCCCGCTCAGCCCGCTGCATAAAAAACATACCCATTTCTCCGTGCTGGCAGAGCATTGTGAAGTCTTTGTCGCCATCGGCGGGCTGCCGGTCAGGAATTCTCAGGTAAACGTCGGCGGTGCCAGTGATCATATGCTGAAGCACTGGCTGGAAACGATGCAGGGGAACGGGGTGAAATTTATTAATGTCAGCCCGGTAAAAAATGATCTTAGCGCCGTCAGTAACGCCGAATGGCTGCCGGTCAGACCGGGAACTGACACGGCCTTGCTGCTGGCGCTGTGCCAGACCTTAGTCAGTGAAAATCTGCATGACCAGGCATTTATCGACAGCCATACCGTCGGTTTTGGTCCGCTGCGCCGCTATCTGAGCGGAGAAACAGACGGGGTGGTAAAAAATGCCGCCTGGGCGGCCCCCATTACCGGGCTGAGCACAGAACAAATTACCGGGCTTGCGCGGACACTGGCCAGCCACCGCAGTATGGTGAATATCTCCTGGTCTATACAGCGTTCCCGCCAGGGTGAACAGGCCTACTGGGCAACGGTGGCATTGACGGCCCTGCTGGGACAAATAGGCACACCGGGAGGCGGCCTGGCGTTCGGTTATGCCTGCACCAACCTGGCCGGAGCGGATCGTGTCGGTTTTTCCGGTCCCCGTTTGCCGGCCGGCGAAAATAAGGTCAAAACCGAAATTCCGGTCGCTCGTATTTCTGACCTGTTGCTGAACCCGGGCGGGGAATATCAGTTTGATGGTCAGGACTGTCGCTACCCGGATATTCGTCTGGTTTACTGGGCGGGCGGTAACGCCTTCCATCACCATCAGGATCTGAACCGTCTGGTCGAGGCCTGGCGACGTCCGGAAACCGTTGTCGTGCACGAGCAGTACTGGACGGCGCAGGCTAAGTTTTCCGATATCGTGTTACCGGCCACCACCGTGCTGGAACGTAATGATATCGGCAGCGGCAGTCATGATGGCTTTATGGTGGCCATGCGCCAGCATATTCCGCCGGTCAGTGAGGCGCGTGATGATTATGAGATTTTCAGCGGCCTGGCGGAGCAACTGGGGTTTGCGGAACAGTTTACTGAAAACCGTGATCCGGATCAGTGGCTGCGCCACATCTATGAAGAGTCCAGGCCCCGGGCAGAAGAAGACGGGATCACCCTGCCTGCATTTGATGATTTCTGGGAACAGGGAAAGCTGGAGTTTGAACGCCCTTCCAGGCCGCAGATTTTCTTAGCTGATTTCCGTGCCGATCCTGAAAAACATCCGCTGTCGACGCCGTCCGGAAAGATCGAACTTTACTCCGACACTATCGCTGCATTCGGTTACCGTGAATGCCCGGGATATCCTTTCTGGGACCCGCAGGAAGAACAATTCCAGCGGGAACAGGCACAGACCTGGCCACTGCATATGCTGTCCAGCCAGCCCCGCTCCCGTCTGCACAGCCAGTATGATCACGGCAGCTTCAGCCGCAGTACCAAAGTTCAGGGGCGTGAGCCTGTCTGGATGCATCCGCAGGATGCCGCCGAACGCGGCATCACCGAAGGCTCGGTGGTCCGGGTCTTTAACCAGCGCGGTGCTATGCTGGCCGGTGTCCATATCAGCGACCAGATCCTGCCGGGCGTGGTACAGATTTCCACCGGGGCCTGGTACGACCCGCAGGACCCGTCAACGCCTGGCTCACTCGATAAACACGGTAACCCGAATGTACTGACCGAAGACCGTGGCAGTTCACGCCTCGGTCAGGGATGCAGTGCCCAGAGCTGTAAAGTCGAAATTGAACGCTGGGAACAACCGTTGCCGGAAATTACCGCCTTTTCACCTCCGCCATTCTGTGATCGAAGTGAATAACGGCTGACTCTGCGGTTCCGCTGCCACAGGCGGAGCCGGGTTTCCCGGGCCCGGGCCGGAGGGATCCCGTCCGGCCGCATATCCATGCTCATCGGGCTGAGCGTGCCCGCTGTTCGTCAAATCAGTGCTATCAGCAGGAGCTGCCAGATGTCAGATACATTGTTGTCTCCGGATGAACCCGCCCCGTTTACGGTGGTCAACCCTGAAGGTGCCTCTCCTTTTCTGCTGATCTGCGATCATGCAGGAAAACGCATTCCGCGGCGGCTCGGCACGCTGGGATTACCCCCGGCGGAAATTGAACGCCATATCGGCTGGGATATCGGTGCTCTGCCGGTCGCAGAGCAGTTAAGTGAGTTGCTGGACGCCACCTTGATTTCCCAGACCTGGTCGCGGCTGGTGATTGACTGTAACCGGCCACCCGCCGCCGTGAGTTCAATCCCGCTGGTTTCTGAAGCCACCGACATCCCGGGTAACCAGGGGCTATCCGCAGCACAGAAACGGGCACGTCAGCAGGAGATCTTCACCCCTTACCATGAAGAGATCCGCCGGATCCTGGCGCAACGTCGTCTGCGCGGGCAGGCAACCTGTATTATCTCTGTGCACAGTTTCACGCCGGTATATCTGGACATACCGCGTCCCTGGCATATCGGCCTGCTGTATCACCGCTTGCCTGCCTATCCTCAGGCACTGCTGGCGCAACTGAACGCTCAGCATCGCTGGGTCGTCGGCGATAACCAGCCCTATTCCGTTTCCGATGAAACGGACTACGCAATCCCCCAACATGCAGAGAAAAATGGCTATCCGTCGGTCGCGATTGAGATCCGCCAGGATCTGATCACTGAGGCAGAGGGTCAGACGGCCTGGGCTCAGGCGCTTGCGCCATTGCTTCAGGCCGCCTGGCAGAACTACCGCAAAGAACATGACGGGCTGTCAGCCTGAGAGTCAGGCTGAGGTTGCCGTCGGGGGGTATTCAGGGCTGCCACCCCGCCGGCGAGCGCTACCCAGCCGATCAGATAAAATGCCTGCGGCCAGGCCGCTGAGGCATACGCCCGCGATAAACGTGACAGAAAGCCGCCTGGCCGGAGGTCAGGCAGCTCCGGCAATGGCTGCTCAGCCGGTTTGCTGCAACAGACTCCGCCAGCGGGGATGACATGACACCCGGCAATGACCTGCTATAGTTAATCAGGAGCAACGGTTCACCCCGTTTCAGCAGGGCTGTTCCCTAAACGAATCGCCCTGGCTGCCGACAGCGCAGCACAGGTGGCATGTATCACCCGCCTCCCGGGCAGTGATATATTCCCCATTTAACATAATAATCAGAATATCAGCCTATTCTTATGTAAATTCCCAGCAATTCTGGTCAAAAACTTGATGTATATAGCATCATTATACTAAGGTAAATATACGTCAATAAGCATTGACCTGATTTAAGCCCACATCACTGGCTTCTTATAGCTTTCATTCCCTTCACTTATTATCAGTTTTATTAATGGCAACGAAAGCTATGCGACGCCCTCATTAATCACGTTTTGAGGACTCTATGACGAGCAACACGACGGAAAAACAGAAGAAGCATTTCTGGAACAAAAAAAAACCGAAAGAGCTGACGGTCGATGATATTACTATCGTCGATAACGACATGCTGAAGCGCGCCGTCGGTGCCGCAGCTCTGGGTAATGCCATGGAATGGTTCGACTTTGGTGTGTTCAGCTATCTGGCTGTCACCATCGGTAAAGTCTTTTTTGCAGACACCAGCGCGGCTGCACAGCTTATCGCCACCTTCGGTACCTTTGCTGCCGCCTTCCTGGTGCGTCCTTTAGGCGGTATGGTCTTTGGCCCGCTGGGAGACCGGTATGGTCGCCAGAAAATTCTGGCGATCACCATGATTATGATGGCCATCGGCACATTCTGTATCGGGCTGATCCCTTCTTATAACAGTATCGGCATTATGGCGCCTATCCTGTTACTGGCCGCGCGTCTGCTGCAGGGCTTCTCCACCGGCGGGGAATATGGTGGTGCTGCGACCTTTATCGCTGAATACTCCACCGATAAGCGCCGTGGATTTATGGGCAGTTTCCTGGAGTTCGGTACTCTGGGGGGTTATCTGCTGGGTGCCGGTCTGGTGACAGGACTGACCTCCGTGATGCCTGCACAGACCATGCTGGACTGGGGATGGAGAATTCCGTTCTTTATTGCCGCACCGCTCGGCCTGTTCGGTTTGTATGTGCGTTTAAAACTGGAAGAAACACCAGCATTCCAGCAACACATGGAAAAACAGGAAGCCCTGGAGCACAGCAAGCCGCGCCTGGGTCTGTTCCAGATGATGCATAAATACCGCGCCCAGATGCTGAAATGTATCGGTCTGGTATTGCTGTTCAATGTCTCAAACTACATGCTGACATCGTATATGCCAAGCTACCTGACCGGTATTCTGGGTCTGAGCGAGTTAAGCAGCCTGATCCTGGTGATGGTGGTGATGTTTGTGATGATGCCTCTGACCCTGTTCTGGGGCCACTGGACAGATAAAGTGGGTCGTCGTCCGGTGATTGCCGGGGGTGCAATTGGTCTGATTATTCTGTCCGTTCCCTGCCTGATGCTGATTGGTTCAGGGAGCATGTGGGGCGTCTTTTTCGGCCTGATCATTCTTGGTTTCGTCCATACCTGTTTCAGCGGCACCATGCCTGCCACCTTGCCGGCATTATTTACCACCGATATCCGTTACAGTGCCCTGGCGATCGGATTTAACCTCTCCGTCTCACTGTTCGGTGGTACGACACCGTTGCTGACCGCATGGCTGGTTGAGAAAACACATAACCTGATGATCCCGGCTTACTACCTGATGGCCGCCGGGGTGATTGGTCTGATCACCGTATTTACTCTGCGTGAAACAGCCCGTAAGCCACTGCGTGGCTCAACACCTGCTGTCGCCACTAAAGCAGAAGCGCTGAACCTGATCAAAAAGCTCCAGCGCCGCAACAAGAAAACTGACGCGAAAAACACGACACCACAGTAATTTTTGCGGTCATTCCCGCCGGGCACCTTGCCCGGCGTTTTTTTATCTGCCCTCCGGCCAGCATTCCCTCGTCTGTTCCCTTTGTCGTTCTGACACCCGTGAACCGCGAACCGATCTCCTTGTTCTTTCTGCATCCCGCGACCGGCCCCGGAACCCCTGCGGCGATATTTCCATGCGGTAAACGGGTATCACTCCTGCTCTCCGCCCGGCTCAGCTCAGGGCAGACATCAGGCTCTCCTGTCCGTAACCGCCTTTGCCGCAAACACGGGTTTCGCTGCATAGCGGCCCTGCAAAGTATGACGGGTGGTAAGGAACAGGCACGGACGTCAGAACACTATCGATGGGTGGATGACAGGGGAAAAAAAGTCGCAAGGGACGTATCGGCGGGAATAAGGCGTTAAACATGGTGTCGCTTCCCCGGGATAAGTACGGACTTATCCCGGGGTGATGCCGGACGATCAGGCGCTATGGGACAGATGTCCTGCGCTCATCACGACGGAGCGATCACACATATGGTCAATCACATCCGGGTCATGGCTGACCAGCACCATGGTTAACTGGCTGTTTTGTTTCAGATCATTCAGCAGGTTAAGGATTTCCGCCTGCACTGACATATCCAGCGCCGAGGTCGGTTCATCCAGTAACAGGATCTTTGGCTGCAGTAACAATGCGCGGACTATCGCCACCCGCTGACGTTGTCCGCCGGATAACTGATGAGGGTAACGGTCGATTAACGCCGTATCCAGCCCTACCTCACGGAACCCCTGGCGGATCCGGTCATCGATGTTATCGAACCCGAACCGTTTCAGCGGCTCTGCCAGTGTACGGCGTAACCGGTGACGCGGGTGCAGCGAGGCATACGGATCCTGGAATACCATTTGGACATCACGACGCACCTGTCCGGTAAATTCTTTACCCGGTAAAACGTCAGTCCCCGCCAGAGTCATTTCTCCCTGCCAGTGAGGATTCAATCCCGCCATCACCCAGAGCAGAGAAGATTTCCCGCAGCCGGAAGGGCCGACCAGACCAAAACATTCGCCGGAAGCGACATTGAGGCTGGCATCTTCCACCACCTGGCGCAAATGATAGCCCTCCGGGTGATAGACATTCACGCCGGTCAGCCGGATAACACTCATGGTAACGCCTCCAGTGCTGCACGATCTAAGGTGGGTAAGCGCTGACCTTTCGTCGCCAGGCCCGGACGACACGCCCACAAGGTACGGGTATAAGGATGGCTGGCATGGGCCAGTTCTGACGCCGGCAGAGAATCCAGAATCCGCCCTTTATACATCACCATCACACGCTGACAATGGTCTGCGACCTGCTGTAAATCATGACTGATCAGCAGCAGGCCCATATCCCGTTGTGACACCAGGTCCTGGATCAAGGCCAGCACCTGGTCACGCATCCTATGGTCTAACGCCGACGTCGGTTCATCGGCAATCAGGAACTCCGGATCGGTGATCAACGCTATCGCCAGCATAATGCGCTGCCCCATCCCGCCGGATAGCTGATTCGGATAACGTTTAATCAGCTGTTGCGGATTCGGTAACCCTACCGCATCCAGCATTTCGAGCACTTTTTCCCGACGCTGGCGGCGGCTGAGTGACCGGTGCAGGATCAATGGCTCTTCCACCTGCCAGCCGATGGTGCGGGAGGGGTTCAGGGCATATTTCGGGTCCTGCATGACCATAGCGACCTTACCGCCACGTAACCGTGTCCAGTCACGCGGAGTGAGTGTCAGAGCATTATTCCCGGCAATCGTCAGTTCCTGTGCATTCACTGTCAGCGTCGGCGCCAGCAGCCCCATCAGGCTGCGTGCCGTCAGTGACTTCCCTGACCCGGATTCACCCACCAGCGCCACACGCTCACGCCCCAGACGGAATGAGATATCGTTAACCAGAGCACGACCTTCCGGCAGTCCAATGGATAACCTCTCCGCAATAATAAAAGGAGTCGATTCAACTGTCATGACGGCTATCCAGTCGGTCGCGCAGACCGTCACCAATGAAATTAAAGGTCAGGCTGGCCAGCAAAATGGCCCCGCCCGGTGCCGCAGCCACCCACCACTGGTCGAAAATCACTTTGCCCCCTTCAGCAACCATTGAGCCCCATTCCGCGGTCGGTGGACGAACCCCCATCCCCAGAAAGCCTAAGCCAGCAGCGGACAGAATAATCCCCCCGAGACTCAGCGCAGCACGCACGACGGCGCTCGGTAAACAGAGCGGTAAAATGTGGCCCAGAATCAATGGCAGTCCACGAATACCCTGCATTCTGGCAGCAGCCAGATAATCACTGCGGCGCAACTGCTGGGTTTCCGCCCGGGCCTGACGGGCAAACGGCGGCCAACTGGTCAGTGCCAGGGCTAATGCGCCATTCAGTAACCCCGGACCCAGGACCGCCACCATCGCTAGTGCAATCACCAGGCTGGGTAGTGCCAGAAAAATATCGGTAATACGCATCAGGACCCGTTCTGTCCAGCCACCTAAATAGCCAGCCGCCATCCCGACCGCCATCCCGACCGGGACGGTTAATACCAGAATAAAAATGATCAGCACCAGGGTCGGACGGGTACCGTAAATCACCCGGGAAAGCAGATCCCGGCCAAAGCTATCGGTCCCCAGCCAGTGAAGCTCAGATGGCGGCAGTAACCGGCCAGCCATATTCTGTGCATTCGGGTCAAACGGTGCCAGCCAGGGAGCAAAAATCGCCGCCAGCACCAGCAGGGTTAATAATCCGCAGCCAAGCGCCAGTAAAAACGGGATCCTGCGCCGGGATTGGGTCGCAGATGAACGGGAAGTTAATTCAGTCATCGTGTTCTCGGATCTGTGAGCCAGACCAGCGCATCAGTCAGCGCATTGATCAGGATAAAACAGGCACCCACTACTAAGGTTGTCCCCAGAATGGCAGGGAAATCAGCAGCAAACAGCGCATTCGTCAGATAACGTCCCATGCCGGGCCATGAAAAAACGCTTTCTGTTAAGACGGAGCCTTCCAGCAGAGACACATAGGAAAGCATCACCACCGTAATCAATGTTCCCCGGGTATTCGGCAGTAAATGATGCCAGAGAATACGCCAGCGGCTTGCCCCTTTCGCCAGAGCGAGAGTGACATATTCTTTGCTGTTCTCTTCCAGTAAGGTCGCGCGTAACAGGCGGGTAATCGATGCGGTGGATAATAATCCCAGCGTCGCCACCGGCAGCCACAGATGGGCTAATGCATTGATAAACATGGCACGATCACCGGACAACCAGCTATCAATCAGCACAATTCCTGTTTTCGGTTCCAGCGTATACGTATACAAATCATCCAGTTGGCCGGGACCGGCTGACCAGTGCAGTACCGCATAAAACAGCAGCAAGCCCAGCAGGCCGAACCAGAATACCGGGACGGAATAGCCCAGCAAAGAGACAATCCGCGCCAGATGATCGATCCAGCTTTTCGGACGCCAGACCGAAATCAGCGCCAGGCTGATGCCGCAGACGGCACCGACAATCAGCGAGCAGGTGGCCAGCGTGAATGTCGCCGGGAAAGTCCGCAGTAAATCACTGAGTACCGGCTGCCCGGTGCTCTGTGAAATCCCCAGATTACCGTGGGCCAGTTGCTTCAGGTAATCCCAGAACTGCCGCGGCACAGACTGGTCTAACCCCAGCTGATGGCGGACCTGCGCATACGTAGACGCACTCGCATGATCCCCCACCAGCTGTAACACCGGATCGACAGTTGAAAGATGAGACAGCGTGAAGGTAAACGCCAGCAGACCTAAAAGTGTCACTACCAGTGATAACAGGTTACCGGCGAGGCGCTGTACAAGCCGCCCCAAACCCGCAGCGCGACTCGAAGGTTGCGCTGAGGTTGCCATTACTTCGTCACCTGGTTGTAGAACACCATATCCGGGTTCATGCCCTGCTGATAACCTTTCAGATTATCGCGTAATGCGATCAGCTGACGCGCCTGCAGACCAATCACATAAGGCGAACTTTTCAGTACCTGACGCTGCAGTTTCTGATACATCGCGGCACGTTGCTGGTTATCGCTCTCACCGACAGCCTGCTTCGTTTCTGCCGTTAATGCAGGAATATCCCAGCCTGCACGGGCGGCCAGTGTACTGCTGCCATTTTCAGGGTTTGAGGCAAAAGCGGCCGCATTGGAGTTCGGATCAAAGTAGTCAGGCCCCCAGGACGTGACCGTCGCATCGAATTTATGGCTGGAAATCTTCGCCGTAATTTCACTGCTGATCCCCGGGATAAGGGTAACCTTCACGCCAGCTTTCGCAAAACTTGCCTGTAATGCCTGAGCAATATCCAGATAAGGTGGCTGGTTATTGACGATCAGGTTGAAGCTGACATTTTTCAGTCCGGCTTTCGCCAGGATGGCTTTCGCTTTTTCCGGGTTGTAGGTATATGGCGTATCTTTTAACGCGCCCAGGTAACCATCCGGCAAGAAGGTCTGATGCACAGAGAACTGGCCTCTGAGCAGATCATTCGCAATACCATTATAATCAAACAGATAACGTGCAGCTTCCCAGAATGCCGGGTTAGCCATCACCGGAGAAGACTTCACGTTAAACAATAAATAGTAAAGTGATGCGATAGGGACCGCGACCGGCTTCACGCCGGGTTTGTGTTTCAATGCACTGAACTGATCACTGCCCAGGTTACGGGCAATATCCGCATCGCCCTGCTCAACCAGTAAGAGGCGGGTAGCGACTTCCGGCACGTTTTTGATCAGGACATTCTTAAGCTTAGGCGCTCCTGCCGGAGAGTCCGGGTTGGCGGTCATCAGCAGAACTTCATGCGGGACATAGCGACGGATCTGATACGGGCCGCTACCGGCGGAGTGGGTGTTCAGCCACTGGTGACCCAAATCACCCTGCACCTGGTGGCTATCGGCCTCTTTTTCATCAACAATAGAAGCAACCGGTGCAGAGAGCAGGCTCAGGACAAAGGACGGGCTGACATCGGCGGTCCAGTGGATAGCAACCTGATTGTCACTCACTTTGGTCAGTTCGCTGTCGACATTCTTCGCGTTCCAGCCTAACTGCGTCAGGATAAAGGAAGGCTCAAGATTCAGTTTCACCACACGTGACAGAGAGAAGATCACATCTTCCGGACGCACCGGGTTACCGCTGGCAAATTTGGCTCCGTCACGCAGCGTAAATACCAGGCTGCGATTATCCGCACCCGCCTTCCAGGAAGAAGCCAGCGTCGGACGCAGATCCACCGGATTTGACGGATCAGACTGCAACAGGCGCTGATAAAGGCTGTTAAAGGATTGTACGGTCGACAGCTCAAAACCCTGTGCCGGATCGAAGCTGATAGCATCATCCAGAGACTGAGCGACAACGAGCGTGTCAGGAGGAGTTGCACTGAACGCGGCCATGGACGTCGTCATCATAGCCAGCGCGAGACCTATCAATGTTTTTTTCATCTGAGTTCCTTGCTGAGAACTAACAACGCACCTGAACCGGAAGCCGTCGTCCGGAACGGGAAGTTAGTTTGTTATTCTTTATTGTTATATATAAACAATTACTTATCACTTCTGTAATTTATCGGATTTTATTAAGTTCGGCTAGGGTTGTCAGCGATAAAGTCGTTTCCTTTACACTGACTAACCCCTGACTGACAGCAGGATCCGCAAACGGCAGACATTCCCGCAGGCTGATCAGTGCCCTTTCCTCCCACACCAGGCCGCATTGAACCATCAGAAACATTGCTATAAATGCGAAAATCGCCGGGCCGGCAGGCTCTTTATACATAACGATATGTCATTCTTATCTTTGTCCGGACAGATGTCATTCGGATAAAACAACCCCGGCAATACTGATGGTGTGACGGCAGTATTCAGTAAACTGGCCGGCCTGAAGGCGGTAACTCCGGCATATCGGGTAACGATGACCAGAGCGGCTGCAGGCGCTGAAAGGCCTGTTGTAATGTGGCTTCATCTGCGCTGAAAGGCATACGCAGATAGCGATCAAACGCGCCTGAAATCCCGAAGCGTGTCCCGGTCCCCAGAAGAATGCCCGCCTCACTGGCACGTGACGCAAAGCGGGTCGCCAGCCTGCCCGGCAGCTCAACCCAGAAAGACAAGCCGCCCGCCGGTACCTGATATTTCCATGCCGGAAACCAGGTCTGCATCAGTTGACCACAGATATCCCGCCGCTGTTGCAGCATCTGCCGGCGCTGCGGTAAAAACTGATCGCTGTTATCCAGCAACCACTCACAGACCACCTGCTCCGTGAGCGGGGAAGCCAGATCCAGCGAATCACGTATCTGCACCAGAGAGGCAATCTGCGATGCAGACGCCCGTATCCAGCCAATCCTTAAGCCACCCCAGTAACTTTTCGACGCCGAGCCCAGGCAGATCACTTCGCCCGGCCGGGCAAAAGCGGCCACCGGTGCCGGCGGAGGCTGCTGATACCATAATTCTGCCAGCGTCTCATCGATCACCAGCGGCGTCCGGTAACGGGCAGCCAGTGCAGTGATTTCCGCACGGCTCTCTTCCCCCATACAGTACCCGGTCGGATTATGGTAATCCGCAATCAGATACGCCAGCCGGGGCGAGGTCTGTGCCAGGGCGGCAGCCAGCCCGCCATGATCCCAGCGTCCCTCTGAAAAAGAGACACCGATTGGCTGGCAGGAAGCCCCGCGGATAGCCGATAGTGCAGAAGGGTAAGTAGGATGATCGACCAGTACCCGGTCACCGGGGCCGGTCAGCCACCGCAGAATCAACGCCAGACCGCTGACCGCACCGTTCACGACCATCACTTCGTCCGGTCGTGTGGGTAAACCACGGGAACAATAACGACGTGCAATGGCTTCTCTCAGCGAACGTAATCCCCGGGGATCATAGCCCGTGGCAAGTGAATACTCAGGGTAGCGTAGTAAAGCCTGACGAAATGCCTGATGAATTTCCGGTCCGGCACTCAGGGAAGCCGTCGATAAATCCAGCGCACTCCCCGCCGACATTGAGCCCGGGATATGCACAGCATCCTCCGGCAGCGTAATGCAACTGCCGCTGCCCTGCCGGCTTCGCACGAAACCCTGTTCCCGCAACAGGGATAAAGCACTGCTGACCGTTGTACGACTGATCTTCAGTCCCGTGGCAAGTTCACGCTCACCGGGCAGGCGGGTTCCCTGTACCAGTCGCCCGTCCAGAACCAGCAACCGTAAGGCAGACGCCAGTTGCTGCCACAGCGGGATCCGGGAAGGTGTTTGCTGCCAGTTTCCCAGCATCTCTATCAGAGAGTGATGACCAAGGCGTCTTAAAGACATAGCGATCCACTTTATTTAAACTGGCTATTAATTATCGATCCATTTCAGATAACAATCATTTTGCTGTCAACCTGCCACCGGGAAAAAATGATGCTGAAACGACTGATACAACTTTATTGCGGATTAACGATATACGGTATTTCGTGTGCCCTGTATATCCATTGCGGACTGGGTGCTGACCCGTGGGATGTCTTTCATCCGGGCATCGCCCGCTGGCTTTCGGTGAATGTCGGTACCGTAATGATTGTGACCGGCGCGCTGGTATTACTTTTCTGGATCCCTCTGCGGCAACGCCCGGGCCTGGGGACGCTGAGTAATGTTGTCGTTCTCGGGTTAGCCACTGACGCCGCCCTCGCGGTCATGCCGCCGCTCACCTCGCTGGCAGCACGTTGTCTGATGCTGGCGGCAGCCATTATCCTGAACGCGATTGCCACCGTCATGTATATCTGTGCCGGTTTCGGTCCAGGCCCCCGTGATGGCCTGATGACCGGCATACACCGTCGTACCGGTATTTCATTACGGCTCATTCGTACCGTTATCGAAGTGACGGTTTTACTGACCGGCTGGCTGGCAGGCGGGACGGTGGGGCCAGGAACACTGCTTTATGCCCTGACCATTGGCCCGTTAATTCAGTTCTTTTTACCCTGGTTCCGCAACGGCCACAGCGAACTGACACAACGGAAACCTGTCACAGAAAAGTCTGTCTGAGCCGCCACTCCCCTTTTCGGAAGTACCGGTGAGTGATCAGTGAAATAAAAAGGGTGCAAAGTCATGAGCCGGTTTAAACAATGATGATCTGCCGGCCCTTATTTATCAGCAACCGGTTCTGCCAATCATGCCATTGCCAGGGAGCGCGCGGTTTATCAGGAAGCATGCCCCTTTCAGCCCTTTGTCAGGGGCGGAATACTCAAGGAATAACGGAGATACGGGTATAAACAGCGATGATTATATCCGTGCTGCTATAAATAACGATTTCCAACCGGGTAACATCGTTGAATATTTTCCGGATAACGTAAGTTTTACAATAGTAATTATTAAGTTAAATTATCAATAATTACTATTAAATATATCGTTATCCCTGATTATAGATATTCGTAAACTTTGCCGCTAAGATATTAACAATATCAGGGAGGCTGCGTTGATGAATACATTTACCCGTGATCTGCTGGAGTGGATAGAGAATAATCTCACCGGCAAACTGACAATTGATGATGTTTCAGCGAAAGCCGGCTACAGTAAATGGCATTTACAACGCATTTTCAGGGAAGATACCGGTTTTCAGCTGGCCTCTTATATTCGTTACCGCAAACTGAATAAAGCGGCGATGATCCTCAAGATGACCCATATGCCGGCAGTCGAAATCAGCGAGTTACTGGGGTTCAGTACCCAGCAGACGTTTACACGATCGTTTACCCGTCATTTCGGGGCAGCTCCTGGCAAATACCGGGATTCCAGTGAATGGAATTTCCGCGGTATGGTGGCCCGGCCCACCGTTAACCTGTCAGAACTTCCTGAAGCCGAAAGTGTGACCCATGGTCCGGGTATCATTCCCGGCCTGAGCCTGAGCTACTTTTGTGACTATAGTGACCTGGAAGATGTGAATTATCACTGCGAACAACGTAAGCACTTACTATCAAAAGCTGTCTCGGTATTCAAGGGAACACTACCCCAGGTTGTCGCTGAAAATTTCGAACCCGATGCGAACTGCGGTCGTGTAAAATTTACCCTGACATTCCATCGCCATGTACAGGAAATTCGCTACCAGAACGCTTCCCCTGAGAGGTTTCTGCGCTTTCGTTTTTCCGGCACCCGGCAACAGTTGATCAATATGCAGGCGGATATCTACCAGTATGTGATGCCTTTCCGCCCGGAAGCCCGCCGCCAGGGACCCGATTTTTTTGTCTGCCATCCGGAATTGCCTGTCATCTCTCCGGAACTGAACGATACCTTCTCCGGGTCGTACTATATTCCGGTCTCGGCTTCCGGTAGTGACCCACAGCCACCCTGTATGTAAGATATCCGGTACAAAGCCATCACCATGGGATGGGATAAACCGTGTGCGCTGCTCAGGGGATCCCCGGGCACCTTCCCATGGTCAACACCAGGAGTTGCCGTGAAATTTCGTTCCGCATTATGTTTTGCTGTTCTTACTTCAGCCATTAGCTTTACCGCTGCCGCCCAATGGCCACCGGAAACCGGGG
Source organism: Tatumella sp. UCD-D_suzukii (assembly GCF_000611875.2). Lineage (NCBI taxonomy): Bacteria > Pseudomonadati > Pseudomonadota > Gammaproteobacteria > Enterobacterales > Erwiniaceae > Tatumella > Tatumella sp. UCD-D_suzukii. The sequence continues at coordinate 58,099 of NZ_JFJX01000072.1, read as the reverse complement.
CGCAGGTTCCTGGCAATGCCCTGGAGTATCCTACTCGTCTCTCCGCCGTTAACAGTTCACTGGAACAGATGCTGGATCAGGGCGCGGTGATCATTTCTTCGTCCCTCGGGACTGACGGCCCGCTAGTGACTATCCGAAAAGGCAAACATTACATTTTTTGTATGCTGAAAGGTGCCGGTAGCGGTTCAGACCAGAATGTGGCGACGTCGAAATGTTATGCCATGAACTGATATTCCCGGCATGAACAACCCTGTCTTGCTGAAGGCCTCTCCGATACCAGAAGTCAGGCCTGAACGGAGGTTAGCAGACCTTCACTGACGGGCCGCAAACCGGCACAGTGAAGGTCTGATTGCATCACGCGTTACGTTATGCGTTGCTTACAACGCCGCAGCACAGGCGGCAGCAGAACTCCAGGCCCACTGGAAATTATATCCGCCCAGCCAGCCGGTCACATCCACAACTTCCCCGATAAAAAAGAGCCCCGGCACATCACGGGCTTCCATGGTTCGCGAGGAAAGCTGGTCGGTATCGACACCTCCCAGGGTGACTTCCGCGGTGCGATAACCTTCGGTACCGTTCGGCTGCACCGTCCAGCGGTTCAGTTGCCCGACCAGCTGTTGTTGTTGTTTGCTATTCAGCTGTTTGAGTGTCAGGTCAGGCACCACCTCCTGTTGCTGCAGTACCTCGGTCAGCCGTTTCGGCAGCAGTTTTGCCAGACAATTCTTCAGGCTCAGGTTCGGGTGCGTTTCACGTTGCCGGTTCAGGAAGTCATCCAGCGGCGTTTCTGGCACCAGATCAATCTCTAAGGCTTCTCCCGGCTGCCAGTAACTGGAAATCTGCAGCATGGACGGGCCTGAAAGGCCACGGTGGGTAAACAGCATCGCTTCTTTAAACTGCTTTCCACCACTCGCCGTCACCGTCACCGGCACGGCCACCCCGGACAGGGGCTGGAGCTGTTCCAGCAATGGCTTATGCAAGGTAAAGGGGACCAGTGCTGCCCGTGTCGGTAGTACCCGTAACCCGAACTGTGCGGCAAGTTTGTAACCGAAAGGAGTGGCCCCCAGACCCGGCATGGATAGCCCTCCGGAAGCGATAACAAGTTTGCGGGTACTTACATCCATTCCGTTAAGCTGTAACCGGTACTCCCCGTCGGACGTCCGTTCGGTCTGCAGGATCTCTGTCCGCAGGCGCAGGGTAACATTACCCGCCTCACATTCCGCCAGCAGCATATCGACTATCTGTTGTGCCGAGTCATCACAAAATAACTGGCCGAGTGTTTTTTCATGCCACGCGATACCATACCGATCCACCAGCTCAATAAAATCCCACTGTGTATAGCGAGCAAGTGCTGACTTACAAAAGTGAGGGTTTTGTGAAAGGTACGCACCGGGTTCGGTATACAGATTGGTAAAATTACAACGGCCGCCCCCGGACATAAGGATTTTGCGTCCCGCTTTCTTACCATTATCAAGCACCAGAACATTAAGGCCACGCTGTCCGGCCTGAGCGGCACAAAACAGGCCTGCGGCCCCCGCTCCGACGATGATGACGTCAAACTTTTCCATGCTTCCCCCGGCTAAAAACGGCTGATTGTAAAGAGATGGTGTTACGGACTCCAGAATGAAAATTTCTTATATGGCAGGCTTTAACATAACTGACTAATTTAAAAGATTTTTTATAAATTAATTTTCCCTTAATCTGGCCACTGGCGGAAAAAAAGCGATATTTTCCTTCCCTGAACGCACCTCTCTCGCTGATAATGCGCCAGGTTCATGTCCTCAAAAAATGGCGTAACGTTATGCTACATCTTTTTGCTGGTATCGATTTAAGTACTGGCCTGCTACTGGTAGTGGCCCTGTTGTTTGTTTTGTTCTACGAAGCAATCAACGGGTTTCATGATACCGCTAATGCAGTTGCAACGGTAATTTATACCCGCGCAATGCGTGCGCAGCTTGCTGTCGCAATGGCGGGGATCTTTAACTTCTTAGGGGTTCTGTTAGGCGGACTCAGCGTAGCTTATGCTATCGTCCATATGCTGCCGACCGACCTGTTGCTTAACGTGGGTTCTGCTCACGGGCTGGCCATGGTCTTTTCCATGTTGCTGGCAGCAATCATCTGGAACCTCGGTACCTGGTATTTCGGTTTACCCGCATCCAGTTCGCATACACTTATCGGGGCTATTATCGGTATAGCACTGACGAATGCGTTAACCACCGGTACATCGCTGGTTGAAGCACTCAATATCCCGAAAGTGATCAACATCTTTATGTCACTGATCCTGTCACCGATTGTCGGTATGGTATTAGCGGGTTTATTGATCTTCCTGCTGCGTAAGTACTGGAGCGGTACGCGTAAGCGCTCCCGCATCCACATGACACCGGCAGAACGTGAGAAGATTGACGGTAAGAAAAAGCCTCCTTTCTGGACCCGGATTGCGCTGATCGTCTCGGCGATCGGAGTCAGTTACTCCCATGGCGCTAACGATGGTCAGAAGGGTATCGGCCTGATTATGCTGGTGCTTATCGGGGTTGCCCCGGCCGGATTTGTGGTGAATATGGGTGCCTCAGGCTACGATATTACCCGTACCCGGGATGCCGTTGACCATCTGGAGCAATACTACCAGCAGAACAGCCAGTCGTTGCAAACCATTATTGCACCGGCGCTGACGCCTGCCGCGATGAGTACACCGGTTGAAGAATTCCACTGCAGCAACGAACGTGCGCTGGAAGCGGTCGCTCATGCCCGCGGTATGCTGACTAACCTGACCAGCTATGATCAGCTCACCCCGGACAACCGTGCGCAGTTGCGTCGCTTACTGCTGTGTATCTCTGATACGGCAGATAAAGTGGCAAAACTACCACAGACCAGCGCGCAAAATCAGCGTTACCTGGGTGACCTGCGTCATGACCTGCTGGGCACTATCGAATATGCCCCGGTCTGGATCATTGTTGCCGTTGCTCTGGCGCTCTCTGCCGGAACCATGGTGGGCTGGCGTCGCGTGGCCACAACTATCGGTGAAAAAATCGGTAAGAAAGGCATGACTTATGCTCAGGGGATGTCTGCTCAGGTGACTGCCGCAGCCTCCATCGGGATTGCCAGTTATACCGGAATGCCGGTCTCCACCACGCATATCCTGTCATCTTCGGTGGCCGGAACCATGCTGGTTGATGGCGGTGGTCTGCAAAGTAAAACGATCAAGAACATTGCGATGGCCTGGATTTTAACCCTGCCGGTCTCTGTTCTGTTATCCGCATCGTTATACTGGATTGCCTTGCAGATTATCTGATGCCCTTGTCCTGAAAGAAAAGGCTGCCCACGGGCAGCCTTTTTTATGCGTTTTGCGTAGCCATCAGGCTATGAGGGGCCCTCTGGCCTATGCGCCTGACCGGGGACAATGCCGCGCCCCCTCCGGAGCCGGATCTCCCGGTGATGATATGCCATCCTGCCTGTTAGCCAGGTTTTACCGGCTTTCAGAACATCATGCTAATCCCGGCCCGTGCTGTCATCAATGCAGTATCAGCAGCCCCGCCAGAGCGATGATCACGGCAGCACACAGGGCACTGGTAAGAATGAACTGGCGGCGCACCCGTTCGCAATGAAAGATAAATTCATATTCGTGATGACCGCGGTAACGTCGTTCATAAAGGTAACGGGCCAGTTGCAGTTGCATAGCCGGACGTCCCCGCGGAGTAAAGAAACCTGCTCCGTCCACCTGTTGGTACAGATGAGGGTCACAGGTACGCATGACAGCCAGTAAGGTCCGTAACGCCGAAAAGTACCGCACTATATTTATCGCACAGACAATAACGGTGGCGGTAAAAAGTGCAGTGATAGTCATCATATCGTCTATGTTCCCCCTGAAACTGGTATCACGCGGCCTGCCAAAGCCTCTGGCGCCCCGCGATCGGTTGTCATATGTTTGAAGGCCGGGTTAACGGGTTATATCACGTCCTTTTGACCTGCTTCACACTTCCCGCTTACCGGCCGGCAGACAATACTTCTATACTCAGTTGAAGAGCCGTATGGTAGGATAAATCCACAGAACACAACAGAAAATCGTCATCGTGGTCGGCGGCTTACCCGCTCAGGCGTGTCACATTGTCTATGCTGCTGACCCTTACTTTTCCGCTTTAAGGAGTCTGTCATGTCTTATAAACATATTCTGGTCGCAGTTGACCTTTCACCGGAAAGTCAGCTGCTGGTTGAGAAAGCGGTCTCTCTCGCCAGCCCCTATGAAGCTAAAGTCTCTTTAATTCATGTAGACGTGAACTATTCAGATCTCTACACCGGACTGATTGACGTGAATCTCGGTGACATGCAAAAACGCATCTCCCAGGAAACGCAAACGGCGCTGACCGAACTGTCGACCAATGCCGGCTATCAGATCAGCCAGACACTGAGCGGCAGCGGCGACCTGGCACAGGTCTTACTGGACGCGATTAATCGTTATCAGGTTGACCTGGTCATTTGTGGTCACCACCAGGATTTCTGGAGCAAACTGATGTCTTCCGCACGCCAGCTCATCAACACCGTGCATATCGATATGCTGATTGTTCCTATGAAGGATGACGAATAATCGTCACTGAACCGGCCCCGGCCCTGTCCCCCGGGACAGGGCCGGTTTCCGTCAGTCTGCGCTCTCTGTCACCGGGTCCAGTGGCGGGTAGATATCGAACCGGTGACTTTTGGTGACGACTGCAGAACTGGTCGCCACACCATCCAGCGGTTCGGCGTAGTCCGGACGTTTAACCACTATCCGTTTTTTTGCCAGCCACCGGGCCGGTGTCAGCAAAGAATCGGCATCCTCATCGGCTCCCACCAGTGACTGAAAGACCCGCATTTCTTTTTTCACCATGGCGCTTTTCTGCCGATGGGGATACATCGGGTCCAGATAGACCACATCCGGGCGCGGGCTGATTTCTGTCAGTGCCTGCTGACTGGTGGCATGGATAAGCGTCAGACGTTGCTGTAACCAGTGACCAATTTCTGCATCACGATAACCACGCTGCAGACCATCGTCGAGTAACGCAGCCACGACAGGATGACGTTCCAGCATCCTGACCCGGCAACCGGTCGCCGCCAGTACGAAAGCATCCCGGCCCAATCCCGCCGTGGCATCCACCACATCAGGCAGGTAGTTGCCTTTAATGCCGACGGCTTTCGCCACCGCTTCTCCACGCCCGCCACCGAATTTACGGCGGTGCGCCATCGCGCCGGACACAAAGTCGACATAAATACCGCCGAGTTTGGGTTCATCACGCTTTCGTAACTCCAGCCGCTCCGGCGTCATCACCAGCGCCATCGGGGCGGTTTCGTCGTGGGTTAACTGCCAGCGTTGTGCCAGAACAGATAAGGCGCCGTCTCCGGTGCCTGTTTCGTCAATCAGACAAATGTTCACCCGGAGTTATCCCCGGATCCCGTAATGCTCAAGCATCGCATCCAGCTCCGGCTCACGTCCGCGGAAACGGGTGAATAACACCATCGGCTCTTCAGATCCTCCGCGACTGAGGATGTTATCGAGGAATGACTGCCCGGTTTCCCGGTTGAAAATCCCCTCTTCCTCAAAGCGCGAGTAAGCATCGGCAGCCAGCACATCTGCCCACAGATAGCTGTAATAGCCTGCAGCATATCCGCCGGCAAAGATATGGCTGAAAGCATGCGGGAAACGTCCCCAGGACGGGGAAGGTACGACCGCGACCTCTTTCTTCACTTCCTGCAGGGTTTCCAGTACCCGGGCGCCTTTCGCCGGGTCATAACCGGCGTGCAGACGGAAGTCAAACAGTCCGAATTCCAGCTGACGCAGAATAAACATGGCCGCATTGTAGTTTTTCGCTGCCAGCATTTTTTCCAGCAGATCCTGAGGTAATGGCTCACCGGTTTCATAATGGCCGGAGATAAAGGCCAGTGCATCCGGCTCCCAGCACCAGTTTTCCATAAACTGGCTTGGCAGCTCGACGGCATCCCACGGTACGCCACTGATGCCGGAAACGCCTGCGGTATCCACTTCTGTCAGCATGTGGTGCAGACCATGACCGAATTCATGGAATAAAGTGATCACCTCATCATGGGTGAACAGCGCCGGCTGACCTTTCAGAGGACGGTTAAAGTTGCAGGTCAGGTACGCGACCGGTTTTTGCACTGAACCATCGGCGGCACGGCGACGGCGCCCTGCGCAATCATCCATCCAGGCGCCGCCACGTTTATTTTCCCGGGCATACAGGTCGAGGTAAAAACTGCCACGCAGCTCACCGCTCTCATCATACAGTTCAAAGAAACGGACATCCGGATGCCAGACATCCACATCCGTACGCTCTTTCGCCGTAATGCCGTAAATACGTTTTACGACTTCAAAAAGACCACTGACGGCTTTGTCTTCAGGGAAGTAAGGGCGCAGTTGCTCATCACTGATGGTGTAGAGATGCTGTTTCTGTTTCTCTGCATACCAGGTGATATCCCACGGTTCCAGGGTATCGACACCGTAATGGGTTTTGGCAAACTCACGCAACTGTGCCAGCTCTTTCTCACCCTGTGGCCGGGCGCGCTTCGCCAGATCACTCAGGAAATCCAGCACCTGTTGCGGGGACTGCGCCATTTTGGTCGCCAGCGATTTTTCCGCAAATGACCCGAAACCTAATAGTTGTGCAAATTCATGACGTAATGCCAGCTCTTCTTCAATCAGCGGGCCATTATCCCATTTACCGGCATTCGGCCCCTGGTCGGAGGCCCGGGTGCCGTAAGCGCGATACATCTCTTCACGCAGCGCCTGGTTCTCGCAGTAGGTCATCACCGGCAGGTAGCTCGGGATATCCAGCGTCAGTAACCAGCCCTGCTGCTCTTTCGCTTCCGCACGGGCTTTCGCTGCGGCCAGCGCACTCTCCGGCATCCCGGCCAGCTCGGCTTCGTCGGTGATAAGCTTGCTCCACCCCATGGTGGCATCCAGCACATTGTTACTGTAAGCCGCGCCGATTTCAGATAAACGGGCAGCGATTTCACCGTAACGTTGCTGTTTATCCTTCGGCAGACCGATGCCGGATAACTCAAATTCACGCAGGGCGTTATCGACTACTTTTTTCTGTTCCAGGGTCAGGGTCGCGTAGTTCTCACTCTCTTTCAGGCTGACATAGGCCTGATATAACCCTTCATGCTGTCCAAGCCAGGTACCGTATTCAGAGAGCAGAGGTAATACCTGCTCGTAAGCTTCACGTAACTCAGGACTGTTCTGCACCGAATTCAGATGGCTGACCGGAGAAAACAGACGCCCCAGACGGTCATCACTCTCTGCCAGCGGTTCACACAATGTTTCCCAGGTATAAGGGCCTTCCTGAGCAACGACTTTTTCAACCGCACTCCGGCAGTCTTTTAGCGCTTCGGTGACGGCAGGAACCACATGTTCCGGTTTAATCAACGAAAACGGCGGCAATATGAACGGTGTCAGTAATGGGTTAGTCATAGCACAATCCTGTTGGTGTTAGAGGGCGCTTTGCTTGCGCAATAAAAGAAGCATGGGGGCTGGCACACAGAAAATCAATGATCCGCCATCAGCAGGCCACGGGGATGCGAAAGGCAACGCTTCTCAGCGCCTTGTAAAACATCCCCGTCTTCCCCGCGGGTTCGCTGAACCGGACGGATAAATCATGAGCGTTGCTACTGCGCTACCGGCAATACTGCTATACTCTGCGCCCGCGACAGAGGAGCACTGCCTGGCAGACCCTGCTTTGTCTTTGCCGTGAGGGTGTGACGATAGCCGGGTTTACACCTCACAGAATACAGTTTTTATCAGAAGGTTAACGACATGCTGAGCTATCGTCATAGTTTCCACGCAGGTAATCATGCGGATGTGTTAAAACATACCGTTCAGAGCCTGATCATCCAGTCACTCAGTGAAAAAGAGAAACCGTTTCTCTATCTGGATACTCACGCCGGTGCCGGGCGCTACTTACTGAACAGTGAGCATGCGGAGCGTACCGGGGAGTATATGGAAGGCATTGGTCGTCTCTGGCAAAACCCGGAAGCCCCGGAGCAACTGCAACCGTATCTTTCTGCGGTCAGTGCACTGAATCCATCCGGTCGTCTGAAGTATTACCCTGGCTCCCCGCTGATTGCCCGTCATCTGTTACGAGCGCAGGACACTATCGAACTGACCGAACTGCATCCGACAGATTATCCGTTATTACGTAATGAATTTCTGAAAGATGACCGCGCACGCGTTGCCCGTGGCGATGGTTACCAGCAACTGAAAGCAAAACTGCCGCCGGCGGCGCGCCGGGGCCTGATCCTGATTGACCCTCCCTACGAGATGAAGAGCGATTACCAGGCCGTAGTTGACGGGATCCGTGAAGGCTACAAACGTTTTGCCACCGGGGTATTTGCTCTCTGGTATCCGGTCGTTCTGCGTCAGCAGATTAAACGTATGCTGAGCGAATTACAGGCGACCGGGATTAAGCGCATCCTGCAGATTGAACTGGCGGTACGTCCGGACAGCGACCAGCGCGGTATGACTGCCTCCGGTATGATTGTTATTAATCCCCCGTGGAAGCTGGCGGCAGAAATGGAAGCGGTGCTGCCGTGGCTGCACAAACAACTTTCGCCTGCCGGCACCGGACACACCCTGGTGAACTGGGTGGTCCCGGAGTAATTTCTCAGATTTCGACCACGGCAAAATCCTGTGCCAGTCCGGTGGCTGTAAACACTGACTGGCACTCTGCCAGTAACCGGGGCATATCCTGTGCCCCGTACCGTGAGCTGAAGTGTGTCGCAATCAGCCGACCGGCCCCGGCATCGCGGGCTATCTGTGCGGCCTGTATCGTGGTTGAATGGCCCCGACTGTTGGCTTTCTCTGCCATAGCCGCTTCCAGCGTGGTTTCATGCACCATCACATCCACCCCTCGCGCCAGGCTCAGACTGGCTTCTGCCGGTGCCGTATCCCCGAAAATAGCGACCGATTTGCCTTTCACGGCAGGGCCCAGATACGCGGTGCCGTCAATCTGACGTCCGTCGTCCAGTGTCACGGTTTTTCCCTGTTTCAGTAACTGAAACCACGGACCGGAAGGGATCCCGTCGGCCTTCAGCCGGGCTGCATCCAGTGTGCCGGGTTTATCGTGTTGTTCAATACGGTAACCCAGACAGGGTACGACATGGTTCATCGGGTACGCAGTGACGCGATATTCACCGTCATCCAGCACCACGCCGGCTTCAATCTCTATGATTTCCATCGGGAAACTCACCCAGGAACTGCTGAGTGACAGTGCATTGTCCACGAAGGCTTTGATCCCCGGCGGGCCGTAAATCGTCAGCGGCTGGCTGATACTGGCCATCGACCGGCTGGTCAGCAGGCCCGGCAATCCGAAGATATGATCCCCATGCAGATGCGTGATAAAGATTTTTTCCAGTTTGCCGGGCTTTAACGCACTGCGCATATACTGGTGCTGGGTCGCTTCACCGCAGTCAAACAGCCAGTCACCTCCCGGCGGCAGCGACAGCGCGATGGCGGTGACATTACGTTGCAGGCTGGGAACCCCTGCGCAGGTGCCCAGAAAAGTCAGGTACATGCTATGCTTCCGGTAGTTGAGTCAGACCAGTGGGCATCCTATCACAACCATAGGTGCAAACTTTGCGGCATTTGCCGGAGTCGCGTTACACTGGTCGGCATGAAATACAGTACAGCAGACACTGCCTGCGGCTATCCGGTGATGGCCTGAGCCAGGCACAACATTCTGCTCAACCCGAAACGGACGGACATTTTCAATGACTAAACATTATGACTATCTTGCTATTGGCGGCGGCAGTGGCGGTATTGCATCCATTAACCGTGCAGCGATGTATGGCAGGAAATGTGCCCTGATTGAAGCAAAAGAGCTGGGTGGCACCTGTGTGAACGTCGGCTGTGTACCTAAGAAGGTCATGTGGCACGCTGCACAGATCGCCGAAGCCATAAAGCTGTATGGTCCGGATTATGGTTTCGATACCACCGTAAACCATTTCGACTGGGCAACGCTGGTGAAAAGCCGTACGGCCTATATCGATCGTATCCACAATTCCTATGACAATGTTCTGGGTAAAAATAAAGTCGACGTTATCAAAGGGTTTGCACGCTTTATTGATGCCCATACCGTTGAAGTTAACGGTGAGCAAATCACCGCTGATCATATTCTGATTGCGACCGGCGGACGTCCGAGCCACCCGGACATCCCGGGGGCTGAGTATGGTATTGATTCTGACGGGTTCTTTGACCTGCAGGAACTGCCAAAACGTGTCGCCGTGGTCGGGGCCGGATATATTGCCGTCGAGATTGCCGGCGTGGTCAACGGCCTGGGGGCAGAGACCCATCTGTTTGTTCGTAAGCAGTCACCGTTACGTCAGTTTGATCCGTTATTATCGGAAACCCTGGTCGAAGTGATGAATGCCGAAGGGCCACTCCTGCATACCCATGCGACGCCGCAGAAAGTCGATAAAAATGCAGATGGCAGCCTGACACTGACACTGGAAAACGGCGACAGCTACACCGTCGATTGCCTGGTCTGGGCCATCGGCCGTCAACCGGCGACGGATAACCTGAACCTGGCGGTCACCGGCGTCGAACTGAACGATAAAGGGCACATTGTGGTGGATAAATTCCAGAACACCTCCGTGCCTGGCATCTATGCCGTCGGCGATAATACCGGAGCGGTTGAACTCACACCGGTCGCAGTCGCTGCGGGTCGTCGTCTGTCCGAACGTCTGTTTAACAACAAACCGGACGAGCATCTGGACTACAGCAATATTCCGACGGTGGTCTTCAGTCACCCGCCTATCGGCACCGTAGGTTTATCCGAACCTCAGGCCCGTGAACAGTATGGTGACGACGCCGTGAAGGTATATACCTCCTCCTTCACCGCCATGTATACCGCGGTAACACAGCATCGTCAGCCCTGCCGTATGAAGCTGGTGTGTGCCGGTCCGGAAGAAAAAATCGTCGGTATTCATGGCATCGGTTTTGGTATGGACGAAATGTTGCAGGGCTTTGCGGTCGCACTGAAAATGGGCGCGACCAAGAAAGACTTTGATAACACCGTCGCTATTCACCCGACCGGGGCAGAAGAATTTGTGACAATGCGCTGATCACAGCCCGCATCCGGGTCACCCGGGTGCTAATGTCTGCATTAAGCCCGTCACCGACGGGCTTTTTTATTGATATTGACCCGCCCTGAATAGCGTTAACACTTTCTGACCCTATTACGGAAAACGTGATAATGACTGAGTTCAAACGTACCCAACGAGATTATCTTTTCTCCTGTAAAATCGCCGCCGGACTGCCTCCGAATATAGCCTGAAGAGCGGCTTCAGCAGGAAAATCAGAAGCCGGACTTTTAATCGGTTATCAACTCCCTGAAAATACGGTTTTGACTGGTCGTCCGACAGTCCGGAGATAAGAAGCCTGGGTCATATTTACAACAGGATGGATTATCAGGGTTTATCTGTCATATCAAGCAGCATCATCCGCCTGTTAATATATTGAGTGACCTTTTCTTTATGTTCATCTGACATATAACTGTCGTTGATGATCCCGAAGATTTTTTCTTGTGCAAGCAGAAGCTTATCGAGCTCTTTCTTAGCAAGATTTTCATTCAGTCCTATGCCACGGGCAAACTCCAGGAAGTCATACCCGATATATTCACCAATACCCGAGTCCAGGCCGTCAGCTAATGACTGGTCGCATTCTTCACGCGCCAGTAGCGGGAGGGCCAGAGTCGAACCGAACGATTCCGGGTAGGGCACAACACTCACAAAATCATAAACCGGCGCAAGTAACAGAGGCCCATTTTCCGGGTGAATAATACCAATATTTCGCAGATGAAAGTCGTTATTTCCGAGCATATAAGCACAAACAACCCGTTTGAAAATTTCTCGTTTCGACTGCAGTGAGCCATCCACGTTCGTTACCAGAAAGCGTGCTGCCTGCTCATAGCTGATCGCTGGCTGCCCCACGGCATTCAGGCCATATTTATCATTCACGGACATCGCACCGTCTAATTGTTCCTGGTGAACTTTAACGCTGCCATGGCGATCATAACGTTCGATAATAAAAGCCAGCTCAGCCCGCTCCTGCCCGTCCTCTCCAGCGAATGGGATCAGCCCGAAACCAGGAATATCAAAGTCCAGTTCCTTCATACAGCACATAATGGCATGTTCATTTTCTGCCAGCCCCGGGAATTGCTCAGGGGAGGGCTTAAGAATATATTCCCCGCTGGTGGGTGTAACCTCAAGCTGGCCCTGATCACTCATCCGTAAAGATAGTTTTGGCTGCACGCCGGAGATACTCATCCCCTTCTGCTTAGCGGGCTGTGTCCTGACAAAATCACTGCGGGTAAATGGCAGCTGATATATATCACTGTCTTTACCGAATAAGGCTTGTGATTCTTTCACACATCGCCCTGCGGCTTTTTCTTTCTGTTTCAACGGATGAAGCCCTATCAGACACCTTTCATACGTCATTATTTAGCTCCAGGGTAATCGCTCCGAGCAAGTCCTGATTGTTCGCAATCAGCATTCCGAGCAGGTCTTTTTCATCAAGGTGTTGAATCTCCGAATACCGTTTTCTAAGCCATCCTTCGGGCGCGAGTCCCTGAAAAAAGGGATGCAGGACTTCAGAAAAAAAAGGCCCGCCATTCAGGGGTAGACTGAGCGATATTGCACGGCCCTGATAATCAGGCTGATAGCTGAATGTATACCCTTTATCCGACTGAGTCAGCATGCCGGCCAGAGTGCTGTGCAGATAAACCATTACATTTCTATGCAAATTGCCCCCCCAAGCTCACGAACAAGATCGACCACCTGGCTATACTTTGCCTGGTATGGCCGGTTAATCATTCGCTTAAAGGTAGAGAGTGATACGCCAATCTGTAACGACATATCCTCATAATTGATCTGAAGCTCTTTCATGCGCTTTTTCAGTTCAATACTTAGCTCCTCCTCATTCAGAGTGGAAAAAATACGCTCAGAAAAAAGTGTCATATATGAACCTTACCTTGTCGAATTTGACATTATCATTGTCATATATATATCAAAGTGTCATATATGACACCATAATCAGGAAAAAATAAGGGAGTGGCCGTTTTTTTGCCGGCCATATCTGTGTCATAGAGCTATTTTTTTCAGTCTGCAAATAAAGAAAAAACCCCCCTCCCGGTAAACACGAAAGGCTCAAGGTGAGCGGTATTTTTTGCGGATATTTTAACGTCTTTGGCCTGCTTTTTCTTTTATATTACAACTTGCGTCCCGGAGGGGGCTTAAGCCTGCAGAAGTGTTTCAGATACCCGGGACGGCCCCGACGTGGGCCATGGCAAGCCGGAGGATCTCTGCCAGACAATGGCTAAAACTCAGCTGTAGCGGCACACTGAATTTAGCCACCTGAAAGGTCATATGCTCATCTCAGAACATTACAGATGTTTAAATCAAAAGGAATTTCAGCGCAGAGTTTAAACGGTATACTGAAAAGTGGGTTTTTACTGAGCTATCCGCCAGTCAGGGTACCCTATCCGGATCCCGGAAGAAGGATCTGCAGGCATTGATATCCGTCAGAAACTGCCAACACTTCTCATACCCGCAGGCCGCACAGTTGCCGGATACCTCTGAACGCCCGTTCCTTTTTGCCCGGCCAGCGAGATCAAAAAAGCCGGGCATAAGCCCGGCCGATACAATTTTTGTGGTGTCCGACGGGACTTAGTCAATTCCGTGTAAGGATTCACCCACCGCATCAAACAGCCGATCCAGCTCCTCAGGCTGCGTGGTAAACATCGGTCCGAATTGCAGCGTGTCTCCGCCGAAACGCACATAGAAACCGGCTTTCCAGAGTGCCATACCGGCATCAAAAGGCCGGATGGCGGCATCGCCGTCGCGGGGAGCCAGCTGAATGGCACCCACCAGCCCGCAGTTACGGATATCCACGACATTCGGGCAATCATGCAGGCTGTGCAGTGTTTTCTCAAATACCGGTGCCAGTTCTGCTGAGCGGCTGATCAGGTCGTCTTTTTCCAGCAGATCCAGGGTGGCCAGCCCCGCAGCACAGGCGACAGGATGCCCTGAATAGGTATAACCGTGGCCGAATTCAACCGCATGTTCCGGCAAGGGCTGGGACATATAGGTCTGATAGATTTCGCTACGGGCAACCACACCGCCCATCGGGATCGCACCGTTAGTGATCTGTTTTGCGAAGTTCAGGATATCCGGCGTCACACCAAAATACTCAGCCCCTGTCCAGCGCCCCATACGCCCGAAACCGGTGATCACCTCATCAAATATCAGCAGAATATTATGCTGGTCACAAATCTCTCTCAGCCGCTGCAGATAGCCCTGTGGCGGGATAATCGCCCCCGCAGAGCCGGAAAGCGGTTCGACAATGACCGCGGCAATGTTAGACGCATCGTGTAGCTCAATCAGTTTCAGCATCTCATTGGCCAGTTCCACCCCGCCGGTGGTGGCTTGTCCCGGAGTAAAGGCCAGATCTGTCTGCAAGGTGTGGGGTAAATGATCCACATCCATAAACTGTCCGAACATTTTACGGTTACCGCCAATGCCCCCCAGGCTGGTCCCGGCAATATTGACCCCGTGGTACCCGCGGGCACGGCCGATAAATTTGGTTTTTGCCGGTAACCCCTTCGCACGCCAGTAGCCGCGGGCCATTTTGACCGCCGTATCGGCGGACTCCGACCCCGAACCGGTAAAAAAGACATGGTTGAGATCGCCCGGCATACGTTGCGCTATCTTTTCTGCCAATTGGAATGAAAACGGATGGGCATACTGAAAGGCCGGTGCATAATCCAGAGAGCCCAGCTGCTTAGCGACCGCAGCCTGGATTTCACTCCGGCAATGGCCTGCGCCGCAGGTCCACAGCCCTGACAGACTATCGAATAACTGACGACCTTTATCATCCGTCAGCCAGCGGTCTTTTGCGGAAACAATAAAACGAGGGTCTCGCCGGAAGTTACGGTTAGCACTGAACGGCATCCAGTGCGACTGCAAATTAAGGCCGGAAGTATCGATAGATTCAGACATAGTCATTCCCCATAACAGTGATAAGGAACAGTGTGCAATCAGCGGTCAGGTAAGTTAAATCCCGATTACTGAACCTTTGGTTATCGAAAAACTAACCTATAGGAAAAACAGATGACCGGCCCTGCCGTGATAACGCGACCCTCGATCTCCATCACCTGCCCGCCCCGGACTTGTCAGGCTGGTTTTCCGGGGCCCGGCATCGGTAATGGCAGGGTGCAGGCCAGTTCTGCGCTGACGCCCGGTCAGGCAGGTAGGTTGCAGAAGGCTGGCCCTGTGCAGAAGGTGCCAGCCTGATATGTCCATAAATATAAGGTAACCGTCTGACCCCTCTTCGGTTAACGATCGCCGGATCGGTCAGCGGTAGACCGGGATCGCCCCGAACAGGATCCCGCCGATCAACAACGAGAGGCTGATAAGGATCCCCCACTTGATCGAAAACCGTTGGTGATCACCGATATCCACTTTCGCCAGCCCCACCAGCAGATAAAGCGAGGGAACCAGCGGGCTCAGCAGATGGAACGGCTGACCAACAATGGAAGCCCGGGCTATCTCCGCCGGAGAAATACCATAGCCTGCGGCCGTCTGCGCGATGACCGGTAAGATCCCGAAATAGAACGCATCATTAGACATAAAAAAGGTAAAAGGCAGGCTGACGATAGCCGTGAATACCGCCAGATAAGGACCAAAACTATGAGGGATGACGGCCAGCAGACTTTTCGCCATCGCATCCACCATTCCGGTACCGGACAGGATGCCGGTAAAAATGCCGGCAGCAAAGATTAATGAGGTGACCGCCAGCACGTTCCCGGCATATGCACCAATCCGTTCTTTCTGCTGGCTCAGGGACGGGTAATTCAGCATCGCGGCCACAGCAAACGCCAGCATAAACAGGATCTGGATCGGTAATGCCCCCATCACCAGCAGCACAAGCAATACGGTGGTCAGGATAAAGTTTGGCCAGAACATTTTCGGACGACGGTTGGCCTCGCACTCTTTCTCATCGCCGGCCCCCAGGCTGATCACGTCATAGTCATGGGCTTCGGCCTGAAGTACGCCCGTTCTCCGCCGTTCACGAAGACCGAACCCGATGGCCACACCCACCAGAGTCACACAAGCCAGTAACATCGCCGGGATCATCGGAATGAAAATATCCAGTGCATCAATCCGTAACGCGGCGGCGGCACGGGCCGTCGGTCCGCCCCAGGGAGAAAGGTTCATAATTCCGCTGGCCAGGTTGACCAGGCAGGTCATCGCCAGAATATTGATACCGAGCTTGCGGTACAGCGGAAGAAACGCGGCAATCGCTATCATATAGGTAGTAGAACTGTCACCGTCCAGCGAAACCAGCAACGTCAGGATGGCAGTCCCCATCAGAACTTTGAGAGGATCCCCGCGAACGATCTTCAGGATAAAACGCACCAGCGGATCAAACAGCCCGGCATCGATCATCAGGCCGAAATAAAGGATCGAAAAAGTCAGCATCACCCCGGTCGGTGCCAGCGCCTTCACACCACTGAGCATCATCTCTCCCAGGCCGTGATAAAAGCCGCCCGCCAGGGCAAACACTGTCGGTACAATGATCAGGGCAATCAGCGCCGACATCCGTTTGGTCATGATCAGATACATAAAGCAGACAACCATCGCAAAGCCCAGTATGGTTAACACAGTGCTACCCCCGTCATTGCTCACTGACTCATCCGCATTTCGGCCCCTGACTACCTGCATGCAGGCCCCGTTTTTCGTCAGAGACTCCGCGCCCGGCATTCAGAAATATTTTGCCTCACACAGAGGCAATAGAAATAAAGTAGCAATAGAATTTAACATTCATGCAACTTTAATACTGAAAAGCGAGGTGCATCATGTTTTCGGGATCTGCAGAGGGTATTTTGTGAGCCACATCAGAACACCGTCCGACCGGCCGGTCCCGGAGTAACCGGTATGACCGGCTCACAGCAGCCGGGAGACGGTGAAAGAGACTAAAGGTATATCAGGAAAGACGGATACCGGCAGGGAACTCCGCTGAGCCCATTCGCTGTGCCGGGCGGTAAATCACAGAGACAAAAAAGGCCCGTCAGGGCCAGCAACAGACGTTGTCCGGATCACCGGAACGTCTGTCAGTTACGTTTTCTGAGTCTGATGCGACAGGCTTCAATCACCCAGGCGGAGAAATTTTCACTGCTCTCTTGTTTCAGAGACTCCTGAATATCACTGAGCATCTGATGCGGAAAACGAATATGTTTAGCCCGTGTCTTTGACGTGCTCATTTTCATTACTTCTGACTCCTTTAATGCTTTACTCACTGCAGAAAGATGATCGCCCGGTGAAATACCCCTCTGTCTGACCCATAGGGCCGGTATAAAAAAGACCGAAAGCCGGAGGGCTCAACAGGAAATAATTACAACAGAGATGAATATTACGGGTCATGAATTTTTGTGCCATTACATGTTCCCCGCCTGCCGGCCCTGCGTTACGGCTCCGCAATCCTGTGTTATCCATCCGGCTTCCCTTCTTCTTTATAAGTACCGGGTCTCAGGACTCCGGATACCTTCCGGCAAACCGGAAATCCGGTGACACGCCAGGTTTCCCTGGCCGGCAACAGATACGGGACGGAAAACCGGACAAAACCGACGCCGACGGACTGCTGAAAGCGCGTTGATCGCCGGCTGACGTTCACAAAATCGCCATTACGCAATAATTGTTTATTACGTGACTTAGCCGCCGGAATAAAAGCTGTCGTCCGGATGAAACTCAAAGTCATGCTATTTTTCCGGACAGGACGTAACCTTAAAAAAATGCTAAAAAACGCCTCCCCTGATTTAACCTATAGGGTCTTCCGGCTACATTAATTTAACCCCTCGGTCTGTACAAAAATAACTCCCGGTCGGGAAACCAGCCGGATTTACTTGCCTATTTCCGGAATTCCGCACGCCGCAAAAAAGCCCAAAAATAAAAAAACCTTTGTTTTCATGGGGATAATTTTAAATAAAAACTGGCACACCCCTTGCAATAAGTATTAGCGAGCAAGTTACTTAATTGATTTATTCCTTATCTACAGGAGCTATATCATGACAATGGAAACCACTACCCTTTCAGGTCTCGAATTACTGCATAATGCAGCACACAACAAAGGTACTGCCTTTAACGACCAGGAACGTAAAAACAAAAAACTGGAAGGTCTGTTACCTCCTTCTGTTGAGTCGCTGGATTTGCAGGTACAACGTGTACTCAATCACCTGGACAGCAAAAAGGATGATCTGGAACGCTACATCTATCTGATCGGCCTGGAAGAACGTAATGAAGTGGTTTTCTATAAAACCGTCATGTCAGATCCTATGCGCTTCATCCCTATCCTGTACGATCCAATCGTTGCTGATGCCTGCCTGGAATTCGGTCATATTTACCGCCGTCCTCGCGGTATGTATATCACCCGCCACATGAAAGGCCGTATGGCGGAAGTCCTGAAAAACTGGCCAGTCAAAGACGTCCGCTTTATCTGTGTGTCTACCGGTGGTCGTATTCTGGGCCTGGGTGATATCGGTGCGAACGGTATGGGCATCCCTATCGGTAAACTGCAGCTGTACACTGCCTGTGCTGCGGTACCACCAGACTGCCTGCTGCCGGTATTATTCGACATCGGTACCACTAACGAAAAACTGCGTAACGATCCGCTGTATCTGGGTACCCGTGAAGCGCCGGTAAGTGAAGAAGAACTGAATGAATTGACCGAAGAGTTTGTTCAGGCTGTACAGACTGTATTCCCTGGCTGCTGCATCCATTTCGAAGACTGGAAAGGCACCGATGCTATCCGCTATCTGGATCGCTACAAAGATAAAGTCCTGTGCTACAACGATGATATTCAGGGAACTGCCAGCGTCGCATTAGCCGGTGTTTTCAGTGCCATGAATATCACAGGCGGAGACCTGAAAGAACAACGCATTCTTTTCTACGGAGCAGGTTCAGCCGGTATCGGTATCGGTAAACTGATTTGTTCAGAACTGCGCGACCTGGGTCTGTCAGAGGAAGAAGCCCGCTCCCGTGTGGCCTATATGGACATCAATGGTCTGATTGAAACTTCCCGTGACGATCTGAGCCCTGAACAACAGAAATTCGCACTGAATGCCGAACCTACCCGGGATTTGGTTAAAGTCATCAATGATTTTAAACCGACAATTCTGTTTGGTGTCAGTACCAGTGCCGGTGCCTTTACTCAGGCGGTGGTTGAAAAAATGAGTGAAATTAATGAACGTCCGATTATTTTTGCCCTGTCCAACCCAACCAGTAAAGTCGAATGTACTGCAGAACAAGCCTACACCTGGTCAAAAGGTAAAGCTCTGTTTGCTGCCGGTGTTCAGTTCCCTGAATTTGAAATGAACGGTAAAACCTTCCTGCCAGGTCAGGCCAACAACTTCTACATCTATCCTGCGATTGGCCTGGCAACTTACGCTGCCCGACCACTGCTGTTAGACGATGAGTGCTTTATTGTTGCAGCCCATGCCACCGCAAATCAGGTCACTGCTGACATGCAGAAAAAAGGCATGCTCTACCCAAGCCAGCACAACATTCTGGAAACAGAAATTACTACCGCAGTGAAAATTGCCGAATATATGTTCGACAATGGCCTGGCGCAGGCTGAACGTCCGGAAAATATCCGTAGCTGGATCGAAGAAAAACTTTATAACCCGCAGTACTAATTACTCATTCAGATTTATTTCAGGGATTGTCTTTTCGGGGCGCGAGCCGCCCCGCTTTTTTCCTTCAGGAGAAAATCATGAACTTCTTAATTTCCACTCTGCGTGAGAATCCGGATATTGCGATATATCTGACTCTGGCATTAGGGGCATGGTTCGGCACATTTACAATTAAAAAATTTAGTCTCGGCGTGGTCACCAGTACATTAATTGCCGGCCTGCTGATTGGTCAGCTGGGCCTGCATATTTCTCCGGTCATGCAATCCACGTTCTTTGATATGTTTTTATTCGCCGTCGGTTATGCCGTAGGCCCTGAATTTATCCGTGCATTAAAAAGCGACGGATTACCTCAGGTTATTTTCACCGTTATTATTTGCTTAACCGGCCTGGGAACCGCTTTCGCCCTGGGTAAAATCTTCCATTACGACACTGCATTGACCGCCGGGCTGTTATCCGGGGGATATACTAACTCCACCGTGCTGGGCGTCGCCTCCAGCGTGATGTCTCAGAATGCTGCCGCGGCTGCCGCATTACTCCCTGTCGCCTACGCCGTGACCTATCCGTTCGGTACCGCAGGTTCAGCCTGGTTCCTGGCCACTCTTGGTCCGAAACTGATGAAAATCGATCTGCCTCAGGCCTGCCGCGACTATGAAAAAACCCACGGCGGTTCGCAGGAAGTTAAAGATTCGGCCTACATCAGCCATGTTGCCCGCGCACTGAATGTCAGAAACCCTGATTTCGTAGGAAAAACTGTCGCAGAAGCCGAAGACATGCTGGGTCACAAAGTCTTTATCCGTCGTATCCGTATGCAACCGGAAGGCGCGGTCACTCAGTGTGAAGCCGATACCCTCCTGACTGAAGGTGCGGAGATTATTGCCTCCGGTCGTCTGGAAGATATCGTTGCCAGCCAGTCATTAATCGGACCGGAAAGTGCCGACGTTAACTTACTGAACTTTGCCACCGAAAAAGTGGATATCGTCCTGAGTAAAGCCGCCACCCGAGGCAGAACGCTGGGCGACCTGGTCTACAGCGAATTTAATCGCCCGGGCCACGGTATCTTCCTGTTATCCATGAGCCGTGCGGATGAAACGCTGCCGCTGGATATGGACAGACCGTTGAAAACAGGTGATGTCCTGACCGTCAAAGGTGAAGGTAAAGATGTGGCAGCTCTGGCGGTGAAAACCGGCTATGCTGACCGTAACAGCAACAGTTCAGATTTAATGTTTATGTGTGCCGGGATTGCCATTGGTTGCCTGGTAGGGGCTATCACCATTCATGTCGGTGGTATTCCTCTGAGCCTGGGAACCAATGTCGGTGCCATTGTTGCCGGGGTGATTTGTGGTTATATCCGTTCAGTCAAACGGACCTTCGGTAAAATCGCGAACCCGGCTATCTGGTTATTAAACAATCTGGGCCTGAACGGATTTATTGCCATTGTCGGTATTAATGCCGCTTCCGGCTTTATCGGCGGACTGAAACATTACGGGCTCCCCTTATTTATCTGTGGGATTATTGTTACAATGGTTCCACTGATTGTAGGGCTGTTATTAGGACGCTACGTGTTCCGTTTCCATCCGGGGATCCTGTTCGGTGTCTGTGCCGGTGCACGTTCAACCACAGCGGCATTAGGGGCAATTCAGGATGCAGCGAAAAGCTCCGTACCCGCTATCGGATATACCGTCGGATACGCCGTATCGCGTCTGGTGATGGCGGTACTGACTATTGTATTGATCAATATTTACTGACAGCTATCCGGGACGTCTGAAACACTCCTCAGTTCCCGACCGCCGGTCTCTGCCCGGCGGTCGGATCCGGCAAAAAAATAAAAGATGCAGGACAAGAGGTTATGGTTCAGGAAGAAAACAACACATCGCAAGGTAATAGTTTTTTTAATTTCTCTCGTAAAAGTCTGCTACTGGCAGTTTGTCTTATCTTCTTTGTTTTAGCCGCCAATCTGCTCAGCTATCATTACCTCGTTCCCCGGTTACTGGGTCAGGCTCAATCCGATATTCACCGCAGTCTTCAGCGGAAAATTAATACCTTTGAACGTAATCTCGATAAATACCGTTATTTGCCACTGACACTGGCCATGGACAGTGACCTGCAAAATTATCTGCTGTCTCCGCAGAATTACCCCTATGAAAATATCAGCCAGAAACTCAAAAATATCAGTCATGCGATTGGTGCTGACCAGGTTTTTCTTGCCTCTCAGTCAGGGATCATCGTCGCGTCGGAACAGACGTCCGGCCCGAATGCGTTGCGGGGTCATGATATTACTTTCCGTCCCTACTTCAGCCAGGCGGTTACCGGGCAGGTGATGGCCTTTTATGCCGTCGGGACTACACAAAATATGCCGGGATATTATCTTTCTACCCGCATGTCAGTCGCGGGGAAAAATATCGGACTACTGGCATTAAAAATTAATATGGATCATCTGTTTATTCCGGATGCTCCTCTCAGCGAGCCACTTGCGCTTTCTGATGCCGCAGGAATTATTATCTCCTCCAATATTCCGGGCTGGAAATATCACACCTTTTCCGAAACCGGTGCCGACTCTCTGCGGGCCGTGGAAAATACCCGCCAGTTCGGGGGATATAAAATCACGCCTTTGCCGGATATCCGCGTGAGCATCTGCGGAGACGATCTCCGGTTAATGTCTGTCCGCGGTGAGACCTTTATCACCGCCCGTGCTGATATTCCCGGAACGTCCATGTACTTAACCGGAATGGCTTCAGCCTCGCCGGTCTTCCGCAATGTCTGGCTGCGTATTGCGTTACTGGACAGTATTCTGACCTCAATTATTTTCTTTGGGTATCTGGTCAGTCAACGGATGAAATTGGTGAGGAAAATTGCCGAGAATAATGACGCTATCCGCAATGCCTACGGTCAGTTAGAAGTCCTGGTCGCCGAAAGAAGCCGCGAACTGCAGAATAAAAATATTGAGCTGGAGAAAGAAATCAGCGAGCGGCTCGGGTTTGAAGAACGGGAACGAAACCTGCAGAAAGAGCTGATCCGTACCGAGAAACTGGCGGTCATTGGCCAGTTATCTGCAGGCCTGGCCCATGAGATTAATCAGCCTCTGGCCGCTATCCGGGCCTATTCAGAGAATACGATCATTTTCCTGCAACGCGGAAATTTGCAAGCAACACAGGATAACCTGCTGCGGATTACTGCTCTGGTAGAGCGCATCGGCTCGCTGACCGGCCAGTTACGCTCCTTCGCCCGCCCTTCAGATGAGAGTGTCAGCCAGGTCCGGCTGAGCCGGTGTATCGACAATGTCCTGATGCTGCTGAAGCACCGGCTGGAGAAAAAACATATCGTCATCCATAAGGATGTTCAGTCGACCGGGATTTACGCGGAATGTAACGGGCTGCGGCTGGAACAGGTATTGATTAACCTGCTGGCGAATGCCATTGATGTGCTGGATAATCGCGAATCTCCGGTCATCAGTGTTCGTCTGTTTCGTTTCTTTTCCGAAGCCATTATTGAAGTGACCGATAACGGCCCGGGCCTTTCTGATGACATTATCGATCATATCTTCGAGCCCTTCTTTACCACCAAAACAACCACCGGGCTCGGGCTGGGATTAGCCATTTCGGCAGATATTATCAAAGGTTTCAACGGTAGTCTGAGTGCTGACAACCTGAGTCAGGGCGGAGCACGTTTCACTATCAGACTACAATTAAGTCCTGAACAGCAGGAGGATCTCATTGGCTGACTATGACGTATTAATTATTGAAGATGATGAGTCTGTCCGTACCAGTTGTATTCAGTCTCTGGAGATTGAAGGCATCACTGCCAGTGGTGCCGGCTCGGTAGAAGAAGCCAAAAAGATGCTTCCGCCCGCGTTTACCGGCGTCATCATCACCGACCTGCGCCTGCCCGGACTGAGCGGCATGGATTTCCTGCAACAGATGCAGGCCAGCGACCCTGCCATCCCGATTATCATGATCACCGGGCATGGCGATATTCTGACCGCGGTAGAGGCCATGCGCAGTGGCGCTTATGACTTCTTACCGAAACCCTTTTCTCCCCAGGTGCTGATCCAGCAGGTCAGACGTGCGCTGGAGAAGCGTAAGCTGACGCTGGAAGTGGCTCAATTACGTCAGCAACTGGCGCATGTCAGTGACCTGGACAGCCGCTTTATCGGCCATGCCCAGCCCATGTGTGAACTGCGGGAAATGGTCAGAAACATCGCTTCCACCCCGGCCAATGTCATGATCCATGGTGAAACCGGCACAGGAAAAGAATTACTCGCCCGCTGTATTCATGACCTGAGCGGCAGGCCGGGTAATTTCGTGGCCCTCAACTGTGGTGGCCTGCCGGAGACCCTGTTTGACAGCGAGATTTTTGGTCACGAGCGCGGGGCCTTTTCCGGAGCCACCCAGAAGCGTATCGGTAAAATTGAATATGCCCAGGGGGGAACGCTGTTCCTCGATGAAATCGAAAGTATGCCGATGGCGATGCAGATCAAACTGCTGCGTGTCCTGCAGGAGCGGCAGATTGAGCGGCTGGGTGCCAATCAGTCCATTCCCGTGGATATCCGGGTGATCAGCGCGACAAAAGCCGACCTCGGCGTACTGGCTGAGCAGGGGGAATTCCGTGCTGACCTGAATTTCCGCCTGAATGTCATTGAGCTGCCCATCCCGCCATTACGTGAGCGTCGGGAAGATATTCCGCTGTTATTTAAGTATTTTTCCGGGGTCGCGGCCACCACCTTCGGACGGGAGATCCCGGAAATTGATACCGTCAAAATGCAGAATTACCTGACCTGGCCATGGCCCGGTAATGTACGTGAACTGCGTAACGAAGCGGAACGCTGCGTGCTGGGGATGACCGGGGAAGCCGGGCGTCATGGTTCTGACCATGTACTGAGCCTGCCACAGATGGTTGAACACTTTGAAAAGGATTTGATCATCTCCGAGCTCAGTAAGCATCACGGTAATATCTCGCAGGCTGCCGAGGCGCTGGGCATCGCCAAAAGTACACTGTTTGATAAAGTGAAAAAGTACGCCCTGCAATAAGCCGGGCGGGCCCCGCCATCTGTCTCGCGGGGCCCGCGACCCTCACTCCGCCGGGGGCCTGCCGGGATCAGAAATGATAGTTAACACCGACCTGCCAGGTACGATCACGGCCTATCCAACAATAGCTGCTGCTGTAACAGGTATAGGTCATCTTATTGGTCAGGTTCTGCGCACCGGCTTTCACGGTCAGACCTTTCAGCGATGAGCTCAGCACGCCCATGTCATAACTGACAGCCACATCATACTGCGTATTTCCTCCCAGGGCGGGCAGGGAATTGTCTGCGGTTATCTCGCTCTTACCGAAGTAACGCGCTCCGGCCCCCAGCATTAAGCCGTTCAGTGTTCCATGGGTGAAAGTGTAATCTCCCCACAGGTTAACGCTGTTTTCCGGCACCTGAGTCACCCGTTTCCCCTGATAAAGCGCGTCTTTCGTATTCACGGCATGGGTATAGGCATAATTCGCAATGATATTCACATTATCCAGCGGACGGCTGACCAGGCTCACCTCAGCCCCCTTCGACTGCACTTCACCGGTCTGGCGGTAGTTCAGTAATCCGGCGGCAGTGTAGGTATAGTCCGTGGTCAGAACATTTTTCTCTCTGATAGAGAAAACGGACGCCGTGACGGTGGTGGCGTAGTCAGGTAATAAATATTTTACCCCGCCTTCCAGTTGTTTACTGGTCGTCGCTTTCGCCTGGCTGGCGGTCAGCGTTCCCTGCGGAGATACCGGCAGGAAGCCTTCAGAATAACTGAGGTAAGGCGCGATACCGTTGCGGAACTGATACAACGCGCCCAGGCGTTTGCTCACTTTATGCTGATCGATAGCCTGCTGACTGCCGGCGTTCAGATAGTCCGTGGTGGCGGACTGGTAATCGTCATAGCGCAGACTCGCCATCAGATTCAGCGCACCATATTCCACCTGGTCCTGCAGATAATAGCCGCGCTGGTTGAAACTCAGCCGGTCATTAGTGGCAGTATACAGCCCCAGGTTATCGCTGGTCACCTGGCTGTAGTCGGGGCTGAGCATATCGATGCCCGGGTAGGCGGTCCCATACCGGTAGGTCATATGCGAGCTAAGGTGCTGGTAGTCAAACCCTGCCAGAAGATGGTGCTGCCACTCCCCCAGACGGACGGTCCGGGTCAACTGGTTATCGATATTGATGCTTTTCAGCCCTTCGTCAGTCGTATAACCAAAGCGGGAAAGCTGAGTATCACTGCTGCCGGTGCCGGTGGCATAAATACTTTGCTGATGGGTGTCCACGCTGAAATAGCGGGCTTTCTGCACCACGCCCCAGCCACTGTCGAACTGATGTTCAAAACTGTAACCCAGCATCCCTTCACGCTGCCTGAAACCATTCCAGCGGTCACCGGCATAAGCCCGGCGCGAGGCATAGCCACTGCGTAAATAGGCCAGTGGCAGCGGGTTGGAAGGTGTCAGACTGGGCTGATCCTGATATAAGGCATCCAGTGTCAGGCGGGTATGATCATCAGGTTGCCAGCTGACCGATGGCGCTATCAGATAGCTTTCATGTTTCGTGGTCACGGCCTGGTCATTCCCTTCACTGCCTTTGGCGATCAGGCGATAATCCCAGTCACTGTCGGCAATCGGACCGGTAGAATCGATATACCCTTCTTTCAGGCCGCGGTTACCGGTGGTGAAGCCAACGTCAGTACTTTGTACTGACTGAGGCTTTTTACCCTGGATATTCACCAGCCCGCCGGGGGAGGCATTACCATACAGCACCGATGAAGGTCCTTTCAGGATATCGACCTTATCAATCAGAATCGGGTCAATGGAGGCTTTGGTATTGCCGGAAACGTTATAGGGCAATTCCAGCCCGTCATAATATTCATGCTCAGCATCAAAACCACGGATTTTATATTCGCTCATATACGTGGTCGCCCCGCGTAACTCCGTCGAAACACCGGCATCGTAACGCAGGATTTCGTTCAGCGAATTCGCATGACGCAGAGCAATTTCCTGCTGGCTGATCGAATCAATCGTTTGTGGCGTACGGCTCTCCGGAACCGCCGATTTGGTCGCACTGTTCACATAAGGTGCGACAGCATTGTGTGGATCCTGTCCTCCGCTGGCCGTCACCACCAGAGTGTCTGTCGCCGCCGCACACCACGAGGGCGATAATGCTAATGCAGAGCTGACTGCCAGCCCGCATAAACGTAACCGGAAATGTGTTGCCGTAATCTGCCTTGCCATAAAGCGTCTCAACCTTTTTTTTATTGACTGTTCGCGCGCTATTATTGCGGTATTCATGACGTCAGCCGCTATGCCTGGTGACGGTTTATGTATGGCAAACGACAAAACTGGCGGGTTTAAGGCATTTTTCAGGCTCTGAAAGAGAGATCGCTGCTCAGGCCGCTGGGGGCAATCCCGTAACGACGCCGGAACGCGGTCGCAAAGTTGGTGGCATGCTGATAACCGGACATCCACGCCGCCTGCTGCACACTGTATCCCTGCAACAGATAACGACGGGCCAGCGCCAGTCTGCAGTCCCGCAGATAATTAAACACTGACTCACCATAAGCCTGACGGAACTTCGTTCGCAGACTACTGCTGCTCATCGCCGCCGTTTTTGCCAGTGAATCCAGCGTATGGTTTTGTTCCGGACTGGACTCCAGTAACTGACGCACAGCCTCCAGCCGGTAATGGCCGTCAGGTAATGCCGGAATACGCGGCACGCCGTTCCTGATCTGCTGATCCATCGTAAGGCCCAGTAGCTGAAGCATCAGTCCCTCCAGCATCAGTTCACGGGCAATGGCCGGTGTCTGCCGGCTGATAGCAAAACGCATGCTGATCATCATATGGTCCGGCATCGTCCAGACGGCACAGGGCGAGGTATGCTTTCTCCAGCTTTCCGGCAGTGTGACCCGCGACGGGTTCACAGAAAACTGAGAAGGATTAATGCCCAGTGAGACAGTGACCAGCCGCTGATCTTTCTGGTGACTGGCGTGAAGAATGCCTTGTTTCCCCAGCCTGGTACTTAAGACTGTTCCTGCCGTAATCTTTAAGGGGCGGCCGTTGAGGCGTAAATCCACACAGCCTTCTAATACCACCAGCAAAAACAGTGGCGAATGCCCGGCGGAGGTTGACTCATAAGGCCGGAGAATGTGTAAGTCAGAGTGAGTGACGTTCAGGCCGGACGCCAGTTGCCACTCTTCTACCTTTCCGCGCACCACAGCCGTCTGTTCATCCGTTGCCGGAAAACGGTAATCAATCGCGTACCGGTGACCAAATTCGAGAAAATCCGCCACAGAGAATGACTGTTCACCGGGTTCAGAAAGTATGTGATCCATAGGTATTAAGGGGTCGGCCAGGGCAGGACGTTTCTGCAATTTAGGGACAAGGGAACATAGTAGCACTGAGGCCGGCAAACAGTAAATCAAATGATAAGCATTTGCATTTATAGCAAATAAGGACGAGGTCGACGCAGGAAAGGACTGGCCGGGGCGGTATTGAACCGCCCCGGCGACAGGTTTAATTATGCAAATGACGACTGCACAAGCGTACGATTAACGCGGCTATCGCGGCCACGATGGACACCACGACCACGCCGTTCCAGCCATCGTGAGTCAGTGCCAGGCTTCCCAGTGCAGAACCTGCGGCCATACCAATAAACACCACAGTAAACAGCAGAGCATTCAGGCGGCTTCGGGCTTCAGGCACCAGCCGGAAGACCAGCGTCTGGTGAGCCACCAGCGAGGCCTGGATCCCCAGGTCAAAGATCACCGCACTCAGGATAACCAGGCCCAGTTGTCCGTGAGCCGGCAGAAACGGCATCAGTAGCATGATAGCGAAAGCCACAATCACCAGACCTGCCCCCAACTGTGTGACCCGGGCCGGACCCATTTTATCGGCCATCCCTCCTGCCAGTGGTGCAGCTAAAGCCCCGGCGGCACCGGCCAGCCCGAATGCCCCGGCAACCGCACTGTCCAGATGAAAATCCTGATACAGCATCAGCGCCAGCGTTGACCAGAAGGCACTGAAGGCCACCGATAACAGGCCCTGAGCAATGGCGGCCCGGCGCAAAGTAGTATGCTCATGCCACAGGTGCCACAGCGAACGCATCAGTGTTGTCCACGGCACCGGCGCCGCCGGCCGGAACGCCGGCAGTCTCCGCCACAATGCCAGGGTGATCAGTAAGACCGAAAACGCTGCCAGGAAATACAGACTGCGCCAGCCCAGGTACTCACCAATCACCCCGCTGACCACCCGTGACAATAATATGCCGGTCAGTAGTCCGGTCATTACCGTTCCCACCGTTTTTCCGCGACTCTGTTCCGGGGCCAGAGCCGCCGATGCCGGAACAATATCCTGTGCGACCGTGGCGGCCAGGCCGGTCAGCAGACTGGCAACCAGCAATAAATTCAGCCCGGGGGCTATTCCGCACAGCACTAATGCCAGTACCAGCATCAGGCCTTTCAGGGCGATCAGTTTGCGGCGATCAAACCGATCGCCCAGCGGTGTCAGTAACAGGATCCCCAGGGCATATCCTATCTGGGTCAGCATCGGGATCAGACCTGACTGAGCTGTAGTGGCGTTAAACTGCTTCCCCATAATCCCCAGCAGGGGCTGACTGTAATAAATGGCAGCAACGCTCAACCCTGCACCGGTGGCCAGGGTAAACAGCAGCGGTGCTGATAATTTCTGTTCGTTCATGGTCTGCTCAATTGCTGACATGATAGTTTCTCCGTCTCTGAGTTGCGCTCAGTAGACCTGAAACAGGTAATACATGGTAGACGTAAATAAAGAAGAACTGTTATACCTGTAGCGTATGAAAATAATCCCCGCGGGAAGCATCGACCGCATTGAACTGATGCAAACCTTTATCCGGATCGTTGAAAGTGGCAGTCTGTCGGCCACGGCACGGCAGCTAGGTGTCAGCCAGCCGACCATCAGCCGGCGACTTCAGGCCCTGGAAAACATGCTTGGCCAGAAACTGATCCTGCGAACCACTCATGCCCTGAAATTAACGGATGACGGGGAGCGTTGCTATCGCCATGCCGGACAACTGGTCGGTAACTGGCATGCCCTGGAAGATGATCTGACCCAGACCCGCGATGAACCGGTCGGTACCTTACGGGTACGCGCTCCGCATGCTTTCGGTCAGGATCAACTGATCGGGCCACTGGTGCGCTGGCTGAAGCACTCCCCGGAGCTGAATATCGAGTGGATGCTGAATGACCGGACACCGGATTTCGTCGCCGAAAACATCGATTGTGCTATTCAGGTAGGCGCGCCCAGTGATCCGGGACTGGTGGCGATACAGATTGCCGAAGTTCCGCGACGTATCGTTGCGACTCCGGACCTGTTAGCCCTTGCTCCGGAACTAAAGACACTCCCCGAACTGGCAGCCCTTCCCTGGCTGTCGCTCAGCACCTTTTATCGCACCGAGGTCACACTGAAGAATGTACATACCGGTATCAGCCAGACCATCACTATTCATCCCCGTCTGAGCAGTGACAGTATCTACGCCATACATAAAGCGGCACTTTCAGGGTTGGGCGTCGGGCTGATTTCCTCCTGGGTGACAGAAGATGATCTGGCCGCTGGCCGCCTGCAGGAACCGCTGCCTGAATGGCAGGCCACAGCGTTACCGGTCTGGCTGACCTATCCGTGGGCCAGCTATTATCCGGCCAGGATGCGCCATTTTCTTGCCATGATCAAACAGGTGATGCCGACCCTCACCGGTATCCGTCCTGCGGCAACTGACTCGTCTGTCCGGAAAAACTAACAGAGCACTCTTCGTTCACCGGCACCGGCCTCCCCGGGATATTTGTCCGTATGGTGAGGTCACATGGGGCCATCGGCATCCCCCCGGGAAAACCCGCCGGAGCCACATTTTTTCTTCGTAACCCTCTAAAATCCCATCTCTTTTATTTCATTCTCTCGCCGGACCTGTGGCCGGTGTATAACCCCTTCCCATGCAAACCCTTCTGTCGGATGTACCCCGCCATTTCATGATTACCTGATGAAAATAAGTGAGATCATTATTTGAAAGGTTACATTAAATGAACTAATAATTAACATAACATTAACCTGAAAGACATTTCTTTACCAAAGGCAGAAAGTCTTCTGCGTATCGGGGATGTACTAATGAAAAAAGTACCATTATTTGTCAGGATAATGGCGGTTATCCTGTTCCTCTGTGCCCTTCCGCTCATTTTTGGCGGCGGTTATTTAATCTCTCTGTCCGGGTCCTGGTACTATCTGCTCGCCGGGATTGTGCTGCTGATATCCTCTGTACTGCTGTTTAAAGGCAGGCGCTCAGGGATCGGGCTGTTTTTTGTGCTGTATGTGGCTTCAGTGTTATGGACACTGTACGAAAGTGGCAGCGATTACTGGGGCTGGGTACCGCGACTGTCTTTACTGACCGTACTCGGGTTTTTATTGTCTCTGGCCCTCCCGTCGCTAAATGGTGGTCGTAAAAAAGGCCTGAGCCGTGGTCTGACGGGGCTGTTCGTGGTTATTTTCATCGCGGCCTTTGGCATGGCTTTCGTGCCGTTTCACACCTATCGTTCTTCGGCACCCCCGCCGGATTCGCCTCTGGCCCGCCAGGATAATCCTCCGACGGTCACTCAGCCTGACAGCGACTGGACCTATTACGGCCGGGATACTCATGCCACACGTTTTTCTCCGCTGAGTCAGATCAACACCAGTAATGTCAGCCAACTGAAACGGGTATGGACTTACCGCACCGGTGACCTGCCACAACCCGGTCAGGTCAACAAATGGGCCGCAGAAAATACCCCGATCAAGGTCGGCAATGCCGTTTATGTGTGTTCAGCGCGCAATAATATTATCAAGCTGGATGCCGCCACCGGGAAACAAATCTGGAAGCATGACAGTGGCGTCAAATATGAAAGTATTCCGTATACCGCGGCCTGCAAAAGTCTGACCTGGTATACCTCTCATGTGGTTCCGGAAGGCCAGGCATGCCATAACCGCCTGATCGTCGGTACCCTTGATGAACGTCTGATTGCAGTGGATGCCCGGACCGGCGAGTCATGTCAGCAGTTTGGTGATCACGGCCAGACTAACCTGTTAACCGGCCTGGGGCATACTGTGCCCGGGTTCGTCGCCGTTACGGCACCGGTACCCATCGTCGATGGTGTGATTATTGTGAACCACGAAGTGCTGGACGGGCAGCGTCGCTGGGCCCCTTCCGGGGTGATCCGGGGATATGATGCAGAAACCGGTAAGTTCAAATGGGCATGGGATGTCAATAACCCGGGAGTGCACAGCGAACCGACAGGTGATCACTATTACAGCCGCGGCACCCCGAACTCCTGGGCCGCCATGACCGGTGACGATAAACTGGGTCTGGTCTATGTCCCTACCGGTAACTCCGCCGCCGATTACTACAGTGCGCTGCGTTCACCGAACGAGAACCGTGTGTCTTCTGCTATCGTGGCGCTGGACGTTAAAACAGGTGCTGAGAAATGGGTATTCCAGACCGTACACAAAGATGTCTGGGACTACGATATCGGTTCACAACCCACCCTGTTTGACTTCCCTGGCACAAAGGGTCAGAGCATTCCCGCCATGATCGTGCCGACCAAACGGGGACAGACATTTATCCTCAACCGGGCCACCGGTCAGCCGTTAAGTAAAACGGAAGAAAAACCGGCACCTGCCGGAGTGATCCCGGGCGACCCGCGCAGTCCGACGCAACCCTGGTCTGTGGATATGCCTCGCCTGGGGATGAAACCGCTGACCGAAGCCAAAATGTGGGGGATATCGCTGTTTGATCAGCTGGCCTGCCGGATTAAATTCAGACAAGCCAATTATGTCGGTGAATTTACCCCGCCGTCGATCACCAAACCCTGGATTGAATATCCCGGTTATAACGGCGGCAGCGATTGGGGCAGTGTGGCCTATGATCCGCAGACCGGTTTACTTATCGCAAACTGGAACAATACCCCGATGTATGACCAGCTGGTCAGCAGGAAAGAAGCCGACAAACAGGGACTGATTTCTATCGATTCACCGGCCTATAAGCCTGGTGGCGGGGGTGCGGAGGGTAACGGCGCGATGGCGGATACACCTTACGGGATTAATGTCTCCCCGTTCTTCGCACCGCTGACCGGCATGCTGTGCAACGAACCCCCTTATGGCATGATCACCGCGATCAATATGCATACACAGAAGGTGCTCTGGCAGCACCCGCTGGGCAGTGCTGAGAAGAACGGTCCGTTTGGTCTGCCTACCGAATTACCGATCAACATCGGTACACCGAATAATGGCGGTCCTGTCATTACGGCAGGCGGACTGACCTTTGTGGCGGCCACCACCGATAACAAGATCCGGGCTTACGACAGTAACACCGGTAAAGAAGTCTGGAGCGATACGTTACCTGCCGGAGGCCAGGCCACACCGATGACTTATTCTGTGGGGGGTAAACAGTATCTGGTGATTATGGCGGGCGGGCATCACTTTATGCGAACCAATGTGGGTGATTATGTGATTGCCTACGCACTGAACTGATGACCTCACGTATCACCGCCTGAAACAAAACGGCCCCGCCATTGCTGACGGGGCCGTTTTTTACCCGACAGGGAGTCAGGATCAATGTCCCCCTTTCGCCTGCCGTGACATCTTATCCAGATAGCCCATAACAAAGGCAGACAACACGAAGGTCAGATGCAGCAGGATGTACCAGAGCACTTTGCTGTTATCGATGGTTCTCATTTCCATAAAAACCCGTAGCAGATGTATCGAGGAGATCGCCACAATGGAGGCGGCCACTTTATTTTTCAGCGAGCCGGAATCCATTTTCCCCAGCCAGTTCAGCTTTTCTTTATGCTCATCAATATCCAGTGCCGAAATAAAATTTTCGTACCCGGACAGCATGACCATGATCAGTAATCCGCCCACCAGGGACATATCCACCAGCGACAGCAGCAGCAGGATCAGCTCATTTTCGCTGACAGACAGAATGTGTGGCAGCACATGAAAAATCTCCTGAAAGAACTTAATGGTCAGTGCCAGTAATCCCAGAGAGAGACCAAAATAAACCGGAGCCAGTAGCCAGCGAGTGGCATACATCAGATTTTCAGTAAAACGTTCCATAACAACCCGGAAATAATGAATAATAAAATCAGTATACCTGACAGGATCTCTGCTCCGAAGCCCCGCTATCACTTTATCTGCAGTCACGGGGCCGGAGAACACCGGACGGGTCAGTCTGCGCCGACAAATCCTCCGGTCTGACGCTGCCAGAGCCGGGCGTAGACTCCCCCTGCCGCCAGAAGTTGCTGATGGTTTCCTGTTTCCACAATCCTGCCATGCTCTAACACAATTAAACGGTCCATCCGTGCAATGGTCGACAGACGATGTGCAATCGCAATCACGGTTTTCCCGTCCATCAGAGACTCCAGACTTTCCTGGATAGCGGCTTCCACCTCGGAATCGAGGGCGGAAGTGGCCTCATCCATCACCAGGATAGGGGCGTTTTTCAGCAAAACCCTCGCGATAGCAATACGCTGACGCTGTCCGCCGGAGAGTTTGACGCCACGTTCACCGACGTGTGCATCCAGGCCATAACGGCCCTGGGCATCCGAGAGTTGCGGAATAAATTCTGCTGCACGGGCTCCGTGCAGCGCTGCCTCAATCTCTGCGTCGGTAGCCCCGGGGCGTCCGTAGCGTAAATTATCCCGTATCGAACGGTGCAGAAGCGAGGTATCCTGGGTGATCATCCCTATCTGGCTACGCAGACTTTCCTGAGTGACATCGGCAATATTTTGCCCGTCGATAGATATCGCACCGTCATTCAGGTCATACATTCTTAGCAGCAAATTGACCAGCGTTGACTTACCGGCACCTGAAGCCCCTATCAGACCGATTTTCTCCCCGGGCCGTAGCGTCAGATCGATATCCGAGAGGATCGGCCGGCCATGCCCATAGCGAAAAGAAACATGGTCGAAACGGATCTCTCCCCGGGTGACGGCCAGCGCCGGAGCGCCGGGTTTGTCCTGCACACTCAGCGGCTGAGAAATCGTCGCCATCCCATCCTGCACCATACCAATGTTGGCAAAAATACCGTTCACCACCCACATGATCCAGCCGGACATATTGACCAGGCGGATCACCAGCCCTGTCGCCAGAGCAATGGCGCCGACGGAAATCAGCGACTGACTCCATAACCAGAGAGCCAGCCCGGTCGTGCT
Organism: Tatumella sp. UCD-D_suzukii; assembly: GCF_000611875.2. Lineage (NCBI taxonomy): Bacteria > Pseudomonadati > Pseudomonadota > Gammaproteobacteria > Enterobacterales > Erwiniaceae > Tatumella > Tatumella sp. UCD-D_suzukii. The sequence goes on along the minus strand of NZ_JFJX01000072.1, from coordinate 23,172 downwards.
CACGATTAACGCGCCGTTCAGGGTCGAAAGGGTCACATCCATCGCGGTGATCATCCGTCCCGCCAACTGCGTGGTTTCCGTCTGTTCGAGGATAGCCTCACGGGCATTTTTCTGTTCTAAGTCACTGTGGGCAAAAAGTTTCAGGGTCGAGATATTGGTATATCCGTCAACAATGAAGCCCATCAGTTTCGACCGGGCCTCCGAGGACACCACGGAGCGTTGCTTGACCCGCGGGACAAAAAAGACCAGACAGGCCACATACACTACCAGCCAGAGGATCAGGGGGATCATCAGCTTCCAGTCGGCCTCGGCAAACAGCACCAGCGCGGTAATCGCATAGATGGCCACATGCCAGATAGCATCCACCAGCTGAACCGCAGAGTCACATAATGAACTGCCGGTTTGCATAATGCGCTGCGCAATGCGTCCGGCAAAGTCATTCTGGAAAAACGTCAGACTTTGTCTCAGCACATAATTATGATGTTGCCAGCGTATCAGGCTGGTCAGACGGGGATTAATCGTTTGATGGATCAGCAGATCATGCAGTGCAATAAACACCGGACGGATGATCAGCGCCACCGCCCCCATCCAGCTCAGCAGTAGCCAGTGATCCCGGAAGACCGATGCCGGATGCGCACTGTCGACTAAGTCGATGATCTTACTCAGATAGCTGAACAGAGCGACCTCGATCAACGCACCGATCAGACCAACAACCAGTAATCCGGCAAAACAGGGCCATACCTGACGAAGATAATAGGCATAAAACCGGCCAGGTGTTTTCGGCGGGGCATCAGAAGGAGGGGCCCGGAAGATATCAATCAATCGCTCAAAACGTTCAGATAACATAACAATAGTGCCCGACGCTGGTTAATGAACCGATAGCTTAGTGCAAAACCTCCCATCCTTCAGCATTCTTCAGTCATCCCTGTTCAGGCAGCGCCTCACCCTGCTGCGTTTTGCCGGCGGGCACCGTGAACGGCGTCCGGTCACAGAAAGCCTGCCGGCAATAAAAACATGCCGGCAAGGGATAACGCTTCTGCCGGCCTCCGGTGATAGCGACGGGGTGTGCCCCGTTCCGGAAAAATTAACTGATGGCGGTCACCAGCGCAAAGCCGGCAAAGGTCATCAGCAATGTACCGAACAGATGCAGACAAGCGCTGGTCATTGCCCAAAGGTATTTTCCGGACTGCAGCATGACCATTAATTCTGCCGAAAAAGTCGAGAATGTGGTCAGCCCTCCGCACAGCCCGGTGGTTATTAAGAGTTTCCAGGCAGGGTCAAGCTGCGGATGCCGGGCAAACCAGGCCAGCGCTCCTCCGATAATCAATCCGCCCGCCAGATTGACCAGCAGGGTGCCGAGCGGCAAGCCGGTAAATAAAGGATTAAACCGGAGTGAACACCACCAGCGTAATAAGCAGCCAGCGCCGCCACCGATTAATACAGCCATGAAAGACTTCAACATATCAGATTCCTGAATATCATCACGCCGGAGAGAAAGGGGACAGGAAGCAGATACCTGACACACCAAAACCCCGGCAAGCGGGTTAAGTATTATGTCAGGCGTCATCAGCCATTCCATGAAACGGACTGGCGGTTGGTTGAGGTGGAACACCATCACCCCGTAACAACAGACTGCTGATCACCCGGGGAAGAACCCCCGGACCGTCGTTACATCAACAAGAATACCCCGGGAGGGATACTCAGACAAGACACGGGAGAACGATCCGCAAGATCACTCGCCCGCGATGTTTCAGTTCAGTAACCCTAAATGTTCGATCAGGATCGTGCATCCTATCCCTACCAGCACGACGCCTCCGAGGACTTCGGCCCATTTACCCAGTATCGGGCCAATAAAACGACCGACCATCACTCCCGTCGTTGCCATGATCGTCGTTGCTCCCCCGATAGCCAGCGCCGTCACCAGGATATTAACCTGTAAGAAAGCCAGACCAACGCCTACCGCCAGCGCATCCAGGCTGGTGGCGACGGCCGTCATCGCTAAGACCAGAAAACCATGCCGCTCCGGCGCAGTACACTCTTCCGCCGGACTATGACGTAAACCGCCAATGATCATCCTGCCGCCAAGAATAGCCAGCAGAATAAAAGCCACCCAGTGATCCCAGGCCATGACATACTTACTGGCTGCCAGACCAATACCCCAGCCAATCAATGGCGTCAGCATTTCCACGCCACCAAAAATAACTCCGGTACGTAAGGCTTCTTTAATACCTGGTTTTTTTAAGGTTGCACCTTTCCCGAGGGCGGCTGCAAAAGCATCCATTGACATGCCAAAGGCAAGAATAATTGTTGTTATGACATCCATCAGGTTTCATCGCTCAGACTTGTCTCTCAGGACAATAAAGGGGGGCACGTTATTTCTGCTGCCATTCCGAATATGACGCAGTCTACCACGAAGCCATGAATTAAAAAAGACAATAAAATCATGGCGTTAGTTATAGCCAAGGCTATATCTCTTAACCCGGGCTAACTTTGCGCTAAGCTAATGGAAAATAAGGAACTCAGTACCGTATGGCAGTGCATGACACGGGAAACAGCGAGTGTCACAGGAACAGACCGCCCGCATCCGATTCAGCAGTTCTGCTTCCGGCCGCTTTGACCGGGAGATTGAAAGGCAGGGAGAATTCCCTGAGAATAGTGAATACTTCATTTTTCCGGATCACCTGCATCATGAAAAATCCGCTTGAAACATTACTGATCCCGGGCGGGATCTTATTACTCGGTTTCCTGTCTGCACTGTTATTGCCGGCACCCGCCTTCGGAATTGATCTCGCCAGAAAAATGATGTCCTTATTTCATATAATGGATTTAAATCAGCTGTATACCATCGTATTTTTTCTGTGGTTTCTTTTTCTGGGTGCCGTTGAATATTTTATTCTGCGCTTTTTATGGCGTCGCATTAATCCGCAGTAAACCGCTCACCGGCCCCCCGGCGTCGCCCCGTGCGCCCGGCGAAGGCTGTCGGCCGGGGGGAACCGCAGAAACGGGCCGGATAAGGCAACCTCTGTTACCTGTAATGTATTTCAGAACACCTGCCGCAGCCCCTTTCCGCAAGCCAGGTCATTGCAGGAAAACATGCCCCGGAATATGACCACACTACCTGCCTGCTTATCTCTGTAATTAGCTGTCATCACCGGACTTTTTACTAAAATGACGGGGGTAAACAACTGTTTAATTCCGGGAAATAAATGTTATATTCAAAGGTAAAATATATAACGCGGCATTAACTCATACTTTTTTCTGTTTTGAGATTGCCGGATAACTTTTGGTCTTTCAGATAGGTGATAATCACCTGACCTGAAACCCATTATTTGCCCGTAAGCCTGTCAGTGGTCAATGCCGGACAGAAGAGGAGATGTGGCCTCATGTGTAGATCAACAATGAACCTTTCTCTTGCGATGAGTAGTATCGCAACGACAGAGCAAAAGGTTCAGCAGGGAAAAGACGTCGATGTACTTTTGATCGGCGCTGGTGTGATGAGTGCCACACTGGGAACTTTCCTTCAGGAGCTGGAACCCGAATGGACGCTGGAAATGGTGGAGCGTCTTTCCGGCGTGGCTGAAGAGTCATCCAACGGCTGGAATAACGCCGGAACCGGTCATTCCGCACTGGCAGAACTGAATTATACCCCGCAGAAAGCCGATGGCTCTGTTGATATCAGTAAAGCGGTCGCCATCAATGAATCTTTCCAGATTTCACGCCAGTTCTGGGCTTCTCAGGTTGAGCTCGGCCGACTGAATAATCCGGCATCCTTTATTAATACCACTCCCCACATGAGCTTTGTCTGGGGCGAGCAGAATGTCCGCTTTCTTCGCCAGCGTATTGATGCGCTGAAGAACAGTTCCCTGTTCCGTGGTATGGAATATTCTGAAGACCCGCAACAAATTGCCCGCTGGGTTCCTCTGCTAATGGAAGGACGTCAGCCAGGTACACCGATTGCCGCGACCCGTACCGAAATCGGTACCGATGTGAATTTCGGCGAAATTACCCGTCAGCTGATCCACGCCCTGCAGCAGAATGATAATTTCACGCTAAGAACCCGTCAGGAAGTCCGTGATCTCAAACGACGGAGTGACGGACGCTGGCAGGTGACGCTGCACTGTCTGACCACCAACACCTCAAGACAGCTGATTGCCGGCCACGTCTTTATCGGTGCCGGCGGTGCTGCGCTACCTTTACTGCAAAAAAGCGGGATCCCCGAAGCCCGTCGTTATGCAGGGTTCCCGGTAGGCGGTTCTTTTCTCGTGACTGAGAACCCGGAACTGGTCAGACAGCATCTGGCAAAAGTGTACGGTAAAGCCAGTGTCGGTGCGCCTCCGATGTCGGTGCCTCACGTTGATACCCGTATGCTGGACGGTAAACAGGTGCTGCTATTTGGTCCGTTCGCGACGTTCTCGACCAAATTCCTCAAACAAGGGTCGTTGCTGGATATGTTTGGCTCCATGACCCCTGCCAATCTCCTGCCAATGATGCAGGTAGGCGGTAAGAACCTGAACCTTATCAAGTATCTGATTGGCCAGGTGCTGCAGAATGATAATGACCGTCTGAAAGCATTGCGGGAATATGTTCCCAACGCAAAAGCTGAAGACTGGCGCCTGGTGGTTGCCGGTCAGCGGGTACAAATTATCGAAAATGATCCGAAACAGGGCGGTGTTTTGCGTCTGGGAACAGAGATTGTGACGTCACAGGATGGTACGGTTTCAGCCCTGCTGGGCGCTTCGCCTGGCGCATCCACCGCTGCCAAAATCATGCTGGATCTGATGAAAAAAGTGTTCCCGGCACAGATGGAAACAGAGATATGGCAGCAGAAAATACGCCAGATGATCCCATCGTACGGTACTTCTCTGGAAGGCGATATCGAAGCCACTGAACGCGTACTCTCCTCCACCAGCCGTATTCTGGGGCTCAATTACTCCGCACCTGCCGGTTCTGCTGCAGAAGCAGAGGCTCCGGCCATTCCGGCGGCTAACGATGAGGGTCATACCACGGCAGATGTCGTGGGAAAGTGACTGAGTAGTGCTGTCTCACTTTCGACCTGTCAGCGGAAGTGAGGCAGTCAGCGCTTGCCTCTCTGAGCGTTCATTCACGGGGTTACCACCTGGCAGTGTTCTGCGGTAAAGGTAACCCTGTCATTCTTCTTTTCGCTCCCTGACCCGGTTCAATACGGTTAACGGCCTCTGGCTATCACATCTGTAACGCACCGATACCGGTCTTTCTTCGACGTCGGGGTGACGACTCACGGCAGCACGGGATCAATGTTCTCCGCCTGACGACCTGCTGCATTCTTTTCTGACAGTTCCGTTAACTCCATCTGTGGCATCTGCTTCATTCGCTTCGGTGATCCGGATAACCTTCTCTGATGACGGATAAAACAGAACCTTTCACGGCACAAGAGCTGGCACACTATTCTCCCGTCTGTTAATTAAGGAAATAGCCATGAGCCGCCAGGTTGTATTTAGTCAGGTCGATGTTTTCAGCACCCTTCCGTTTCAGGGGAATCCGCTGGCGGTTGTTTTTGATGCCGGAGGACTGACCGATCGGCAGATGCTGGACATCACCCGCTGGATGAATCTGTCCGAAACCACCTTTGTCGTCCCCGCGAAGCAGCCCGGTGCGGATTATCATGTCAGAATTTTTACACCCGACGGAGAGCTCCCTTTCGCGGGCCATCCGACATTGGGTACCGCACATGCACTGCTGGAGCAGGGGCTGATTGAGGAAAAGCAGGGGAAAGTAATTCAGGAATGCGCCGCTGGGTTAATCACTGTTCGCCGTCAGAATGACCAGAGTCTGGCATTCCTTGCACCGGAAACGGTGATCACCCCCTTCACTTCTCCGCTGACTGAAGCCCTGACCGGGCCGCTCACCGGAAAGCAATTTCAGCCGGCCATCGGAGGCATCGGCAGCCGCTGGTTACTGCTCCCGGTTCCCGATGTCACCAGACTGCGCGCTCTGACACTGACGACTACGACTCTGGAAGCTCTGGAAGCTCTGGAAGCTCTGGAAGCTCTGGAAGCTCTGGAGCATGATGCTGGAGTCAAAGGTGTCGTTCTGTTTGCGCCCGTTAATGACGGCAGCGGTGATGATTATGAAGTCAGGGTGATATTTTCCCATAACAATACCCTGGTCGAAGACCCGGTGACGGGGAGTGCTAATGCCTGCCTGGCCTGGTACTTTGCCGGTTATGGTCAGACCCGAAATTACCGCGTCCGCCAGGGACTTTCCATCGGCCGTCACGGCTGCCTGGATATTCGTTTTGAACCGGACGGAATATGGGTCGGCGGCCATTCTTCCACGCGGATCCGCGGAAAAATCACGTTGCCGTAAGCCGGGTTTCCAGGGGATGGTCGCCGGTACAGTTCGTCGGAGAGCCAATTGCCCGCTATAATTAACCTGTTTTCTCAACTGGCTAGCAAAGGAGCGTCACTTTCATGACGGAAAAAATGCCTTCCGGCAACGAAAAAAAGCAGCAACCGGTACCGATGATTAATACCGGTAATCCTGCCGTCGATCGCTCAATTAACCGGGCTTCCAAAAGTATTAACTGGTTCAGTAATATCCCGGCGGTCGCACACTTTCTGCGGGCCATCGATCGCTTCAATGATCGCCTGGGAAGCCAGTTCGGTGCCGCCATTACCTATTTCTCTTTTTTGTCGTTAATTCCGATTCTTATGGTGTCCTTCGCCGCCGTCGGGTTTGTGCTGGCATCTAACCAGAACCTGCTTACCAGCCTGATTGATAAAATTGTGGGCAGTATCAGCGATCCCGGCCTGGCGGGCACCTTAAAAAACACGGTACAAACTGCCATTCAGCAACGTACTACGGTCGGGATCACCGGATTACTGCTGGCACTTTATTCGGGTATCAGTTGGGTAGGAAATTTGCGTGAAGCCATCCGCGCACAATCACGTGATGTCTGGGAGCGTAAATCTCATGACCAGGAGAAGATCTGGTTCAGATACGTGCGTGATTTTATTTCGCTCTCCGGCCTGATGCTGGCCTTAATTGTCTCCCTGTCATTAAACTCTATCGCCGGGTCGGCACAGACCGCCATCGTCAATGCCTTAGGGCTCGGTCATATTGACTGGCTGAGACCGGTGATGACTATTATTGCATTGCTGATTTCGGTATCTGCCAATTATCTGATTTTTCTGTGGATATTTTGGATCCTGCCGCGCCATCAGCCGCCTAAAAAAGCCCTGTTCCGTGGCACTCTGCTGGCGGCTATCGGGTTTGAGGTCATTAAATTTATTATGACTATCATGCTGCCGAAAGTCGCTTCATCTCCGTCCGGCGCAGCATTCGGTTCGGTGCTGGGCCTGATGGCATTTTTCTACTTCTTTGCCAGGCTGACGCTATTTTGTGCCGCATGGATAGCCACTGCGCAATATGAAGATCATGAGACATCCTCAGAAGAGACCGTTTCAGCTGCCGGATCATCACAAAATGTAAGCGAAAATGAATCCAGCTGAAAATATTGAATCGTGAATATTTTTTCTGCAAATCAGCCAGACAAAGTCATCCGGTGACTTTTTTTAGGCTGATTTGCAGTGATATCCTCTGAAAAACTTACCCCACCCTGCGGTCATGTTCCGGTAACCGGAACACAACACATATTATCCACTTTTATGCCTATAATCCGCGATGTGACTGGGATGTTCAGCATTGCTGACCTGAAAACTGCTGCTAATATGGTTCGTCCATCGTTACAAAAATAAGAAACTATTATTATGCAAAACAGCAATACAGCACCCTGTCCTTCACCCGCAGAATCTCCCCCGATGAACTCCAGGGGAAAAGTGGTTATTGCTTCCCTGGTCGGAACTGCCATTGAATTCTTCGATTTCTATATTTATGCCACGGCCGCAGTCATTGTTTTTCCGCATATCTTCTTCCCGCAGGGAGATGCGACCGTTGCCACACTTCAGTCACTGGCTACCTTTGCGATCGCCTTCGTCGCACGTCCTATCGGCTCTGCTATTTTTGGCCATTTTGGTGACCGCATTGGTCGTAAAGCAACTCTGGTCGCCTCTTTGCTGACCATGGGCATTTCGACAGTGGCGATTGGCTTATTACCCGGCTACGCCACCATTGGTGTGGCGGCGCCGCTGTTACTGGCACTGGCCCGTTTCGGTCAGGGGCTCGGACTGGGCGGTGAATGGGGCGGTGCTGCATTACTGGCGACAGAAAACGCCCCTGCGAAAAAACGTGCACTCTACGGTTCATTCCCGCAACTGGGCGCACCTATTGGCTTTTTCTTTGCCAACGGTACCTTCTTACTCCTTTCCTGGCTGCTGGATGATCAGCAGTTTATGAGCTGGGGCTGGCGTGTACCTTTCATTCTGTCGGCGATCCTCGTGATTATCGGGCTGTACGTCAGGGTTTCATTACATGAGAGCCCGGTATTTGCCAAAGTCAAAAAAGAGAAAAAACAGGTCAAAGTCCCTATCGGTACGCTGCTAACTCAGTATCCCGGCGCGACATTGCTCGGCACCTTTATTATGCTCGCCACCTACACCCTGTTTTATATTATGACGGTCTATGCCATGAGTTACGGCACGACACCGGCCCCGGCAGGCTTAGGATTCCCCCGTTCCAGCTTCCTCTGGATGCTGATGGTAGCGGTAATTGGTTTCGGTATAACGATCCCGATCGCAGGTGTGCTGGCTGACCGCTTTGGTCGTCGCAGTACGATGATAGTGATCACCTTACTGATTATCGCGTTTGCCTTTATCTTCCCGCACATGCTGGGTTCAGGCTCACCGTGGCTGGTCATGCTTTTCCTGCTGACCGGGTTAAGCATTATGGGGCTGACATTCGGCCCTATGGGCGCATTATTACCCGAGCTTTTCCCGACAGAAGTCCGGTACACCGGAGCGTCGTTCTCCTATAACCTGTCCTCAATTCTTGGCGCTTCTGTGGCACCTTATATTGCGACCTGGCTGAATACTCACTACGGATTATCCGCCGTCGGGTTCTATCTGGCCGCCATGGCGACTCTGACGTTACTGGCATTATTGCTGAGTAAAGAAACCCGTCACCAGACACTGTTCGAAGCCTCCTGATCGGCATTATGGCGTCCCCGAAGTATCGGGGGCGTCACCTTCATCCGCATCCCCCTCTGTCACTTGCTCCTCTGGATCAGGCTGTTTCTGTGCCGGCAATTTGTTATAACACTGTTTAATAAAAACGATTCTGCGGGAGAGTAACGATGTCGATAACAGAAAGTCTTATTGCTTATACGCTGGCGGCCGGCCTGCTGACCCTGACACCCGGTCTGGATACGGCTTTAGTTCTGCGGACGGCCACGGTGGAGGGTCGTAAACAGGCCCTTCAGGCGGCTGCCGGAATCAACCTCGGATGCCTTCTGTGGGGGGTCGCTGTCGCCTGCGGTCTGGGAGCATTAATTGCCGTCTCTGAACTGGCTTACGATCTGCTGAAATACTGTGGAGCCGCTTATCTTTGCTGGCTGGGGATTGGCATGTTACTCCACCCGCGCAAAGGAATGGCTACCTCTGAGAGTACCGGTAACCGGCAGACCAACTGGCTGCTGAAAGGTATGACGGGGAATATGCTGAATCCGAAAGTCGGTATATTTTATGTCTCCTTTTTGCCGCAGTTTATCCCTCAGGGACATTCCTTATTTTTCTGGACATTGGGACTGGTCGGCATCCATATGCTACTGGGGATCACCTGGCTAATGACTCTGATTGCGGCGACCCGTCCACTGAGTCGTTTTTTCCATCGTCCGCGGGTGGTTGCCACCATGGATCGGCTCACCGGCATCGTACTCCTCTCTTTTGCGGCCAGACTGGCTTTCAGCAAACGCTGAGTATCCGCAAAAAAATAAACCGGCATCGCCGGTTTTTTTGCGCCAGCGGATAATCCGGACGCCATAAGAAATCACCATAAAAAAACCCCGGCGGTGCCGGGGTGTATTTTATACCGCGAGCTGTGTCCGGTTAACCGGCAACGGCGATACGTTTCATATCGGTCATATAGCCACGTAACTTACTACCGACTTTCTCGATAGGATGCTGACGGATCGCTTCATTCACATCACGCAGTTGCGCATTATCTACGGTATTCCCGCTCAGTGTTTTCTGACCTAAATCGCCGGTCTGCAGTTGTGCCATAAAGTCTTTCAGCAACGGCACGGCTGCGAAGGAGAACAGATAGTTACCGTATTCTGCCGTATCTGAAATAACGACGTTCATTTCGTACAGACGCTTACGGGCAATGGTGTTGGCAATCAGTGGCAGTTCATGCAGAGACTCATAGTAGGCAGACTCTTCAATAATGCCGGCCGCCACCATGGTTTCGAAGGCCAGTTCAACACCTGCTTTGACCATGGCGATCATCACAACACCCTGGTCGTAGTAATCCTGTTCGCCAATCTTACCTTCAAACTGTGGTGCGGTTTCGAATGCCGTTTTTCCGGTCTCTTCACGCCAGGTCAGCAGATCTTTATCATCGTTTGCCCAGTCAGCCATCATACCGGCAGAGAAATCCCCGGAGATAATGTCATCCATATGTTTGCAGAACAGAGGTGCCATGATCTCTTTCAGTTGCTCAGACAGGGCATAGGCTCGCAGTTTCGCCGGGTTGGACAGACGGTCCATCATCAGTGTGATACCGCCGAACTTCAGCGATTCGGTAATGGTTTCCCAGCCGAACTGGATCAGTTTTTCTGCATAAGCAGGGTCGGTACCTTCAGCCACCAGCTTATCGAAGCACAGTAATGAACCTGCCTGTAACATACCGCACAGAATAGTCTGCTCACCCATCAGGTCTGATTTTACTTCCGCAACAAAAGAAGATTCCAGAACACCGGCACGGTGGCCCCCGGTCGCAGCGGCCCAGGCTTTAGCGATAGCCAGACCTTCACCTTTCGGGTCGTTTTCCGGGTGAACCGCGATAAGCGTCGGTACACCGAAACCACGTTTGTATTCTTCACGAACTTCCGTTCCCGGACATTTCGGCGCGACCATCACAACGGTGATGTCTTTACGGATAGTCTCACCTACTTCAACGATATTGAAACCATGGGAGTAGCCCAGAGTCGCGCCATCTTTCATCAGAGGCTGAACCGCCTGTACGACGGCAGAGTGCTGTTTGTCCGGCGTCAGGTTGATCACCAGATCGGCCTGAGGGATCAGTTCTTCGTAAGTCCCGACCTTAAAACCGTTGTCGGTCGCTTTACGCCATGAAGCGCGTTTCTCTGCAATCGCTTCTGCACGCAGTGCATAAGCAACATCCAGACCGGAATCACGCATATTCAGGCCCTGGTTAAGACCCTGAGCACCACAACCAACAATCACGACTTTTTTGCCTTTCAGGACGCTTGCCCCGTCGGTAAATTCTTCACGCGACATGAAACGACATTTACCTAATTGCGCTAACTGATTGCGCAGGTTCAGTGTGTTGAAATAGTTAGCCATGGATGCTCCATTGATTCGTTGTGTTTGTATTTATCAGTTTTTCAGTCACAGTCTTTGCTGTCCTGAGAATGACTTCATCATATGTCATGAATTCCATTGCTTAAATTGATATATTAACAACACCACGTTGCAATATATGCAACAACCTTTCTGATGAGGCTGCTATGGACTTACGTGACCTGAAACTCTTTCTTCATCTGGCTGAAAGTTGTCATTTCGGACAGACCGCGAGGGCGATGCATGTCAGCCCGTCGACGCTATCACGCCAGATCCAGCGACTGGAAGAAGAGACCGGACATCCCCTTTTCTTCCGCGATAATCGTTCCGTCACACTGACCGCTGCCGGGGAAAACTTTACCCTGTTTGCCAGACAAACCCTGCTGCATTACCAGCAACTGCGACACACGATGGACCTGAACAGTCCGTCACTCAGTGGAGAACTGCATCTGTTCTGCTCTGTCACGGCGGCCTATAGCCACCTGCCTCCGGTCCTGGACCGGTTTCGCGCCGAACACCCGCAGGTGGAAATTAAGCTCTCGACCGGAGACCCGTCGGATGCCGTACAGAAAGTCAGTTCAGGAGAGGCGGATATTTCTATTGCCGGTAAGCCGGAGTCGCTGCCTTCCGGCGTGGCATTCACGCCGGTGGACTTTCTGCCCCTGGCATTGATAGCACCGGCACTCCCTTGTCCGGTCAGAGTGCAAATCAGCGAGGAAGACCCGGACTGGAGCCAGGTTCCGTTTATTTTTCCTGAGCAGGGTCCGGTCAGACGCAGTATCGACCAGTGGCTGAAACGCCGTAAAATCACGGCCCCGGTCATCTATGCGACCGTTTCAGGGCATGAAGCCATGGTATCTATGGTGGCTTTAGGCTGCGGAATTGCGCTGCTGCCGGACGTGGTACTGGAAAACAGTCCCGAACCGGTCAGAAACAGGGTGATGAAAATCGCCCGAACAGACCTGGGAGCGCCGCTGGAACTGGGCGTCTGCGTGCAAAAAAAGCGGCTCGCCGAGCCGCTGATTAATGCTTTCTGGAGCCTGTTATAGGGCTTGTCCGGCCAGGAAAAACCGGAATGCCGGATTATCACTTTCATCATGAAAGTCATAACCGAGCGCCTGCACATGCTCAGCGAAACGGGGTTCGTTATCGCTGAGTTCAAAGGCAGCCAGTACCCGGCCATAATCCGTACCGTGACTACGGTAGTGGAATAGCGAGATATTCCAGTGGGTACCCAGTGTCTGCAGGAATTTCAGCAGTGCCCCGGGAGATTCAGGGAACTCAAAGCTGAACAACCGTTCTTTCAGCGGTTTCCCCGGGCGGCCGCCGACCATATAGCGAAGGTGGAGTTTTGCCATTTCGTCATCAGACAGATCGACCACCTGATAACCCTTGTCTGTCAGTTCCCTGACAATCTCTGTACGCTCCGCAATGCCCCGTGACAGACGAACACCGACAAAAATACAGGCATTCCGATCATCGGCATACCGGTAGTTAAACTCAGTGACGGCACGGCCACCCAGCACCTGACAAAAGTTCAGGAAACTGCCCTTCTCTTCCGGGATGGTGACTGCCAGTAAGGCTTCGCGCTGTTCACCCAGCTCACACCGTTCTGAAACATAGCGAAGACCGTGGAAATTCACGTTGGCCCCGGAAAGAACATGGGCCAGGCGTTCATCACGGATCTCATGCTGTTGGATATATTTCTTCATGCCTGCCAGCGCCAGTGCCCCGGAAGGCTCGGCAATCGCACGCACATCTTCGAAAATATCTTTCATTGCAGCACAGATGGCATCACTGTCCACGGTGATAATATCGTCCAGATATTCCCGACACACACGGAACGTTTCATCGCCAATGCGCCGGACCGCAACACCTTCCGCAAACAGACCAACGCGGGAAAGTTCAACCGGCTCACCGGCATCCAGCGCAGCTTTCAGGCAGGCTGAATCTTCCGCTTCAACCGCGATCACCTTAATTTCCGGCATCAGCTGTTTAATTAATACAGCCACGCCCGCCGCCAGTCCGCCCCCCCCGACCGGCACAAAAATCCGGTCGATATGGGCATCCTGCTGTAATAATTCCAGCGCCAGCGTACCCTGCCCGGCAATCACCGCCGGATGGTCAAAAGGAGGCACAAAGGTATAACCATGCTGTTCGGAGAGCTCAATCGCTTTTGCTTTTGCCTCATCGAAGTTTGCCCCGTGGAGCAGAGCCTCGCCGCCAAAAGCACGGACCGCTTCTACTTTAATATCCGCCGTGGCCACCGGCATGACGATCAGTGAGCGGATCCCGAGCCGGGTCGCCGAAAGCGCGACGCCCTGGGCATGGTTTCCGGCCGATGCCGTGACCACGCCCCGGGCGCGTTGTTCTTCATTCAGACCGGCTATCATCGAGTAAGCGCCGCGCAGCTTAAAGCTGTGTACCGGCTGACGGTCTTCCCGCTTCACGACAATGGTGTTGCCCAGCCGCGCAGAGAGTTTTTCCATCTTCTGCAATGGCGTCACCTGCGTGACTTCATAGACCGGTGAACGCAGTACCGCATGAAGGTACTCCGCGCCCGTAGGCGCGGAAGAAAGAGGTTTGGAAACAGCCATGTCCGTTACCCCCCGAGTTTACTCTTATCACGCACCGCGCCTTTATCCGCACTGGTCGCCAGTGAAGCATAAGCCCGCAGAGCAAAGGAGACTTCACGCTGACGCGATTTCGGCGTATAGGCTGCCGTACCGCGAGCTTCTTCAGCCTCCCGGCGCGCCTGCAGTTCAGCTTCATCAATTTCCAGACTGATATGACGACGCGGGATATCAATGTCGATAATATCGCCATCGTTGACCAGGGCGATGACGCCACCGTTAGCCGCTTCCGGGGAGGCATGACCGATAGACAGGCCGGAGGTTCCGCCGGAGAAACGCCCGTCGGTGATCAGTGCGCAACTTTTACCCAGCCCCATTGACTTCAGGTAAGTGGTCGGATACAGCATTTCCTGCATGCCTGGTCCGCCTTTCGGTCCCTCGTAGCGGATCACAACCACATCACCGGCCACGACTTTCCCACCGAGAATAGCCTCAACCGCGGCATCCTGGCTTTCGTAGACTTTTGCCGGACCGCGGAAGGTCAGGCTGCCTTCATCAACCCCGGCGGTTTTTACAATACAGCCATCGACGGCAATATTACCGTGAAGCACCGCCAGACCGCCGTCCTGAGAATACGCATGTTCGCGGGCACGGATACAACCGTGTTCACGGTCATTATCCAGCGTATCCCAGCGACAATTTTGAGAGAAGGCTTTGGTGGTACGGATACCGGCAGGTCCTGCACGGTACATCTCTTTAACGGCCTCATCCCCGGTCAGCATGATGTCATACTGTTTAAGCGCCTCACCGAGGGTTGTACCCAGAATATTCGGCACCGAGGTATCCAGCAGACCGGCACGCGCCAGTTCCCCCAGGATCCCTATCACGCCGCCCGCACGGTGGACGTCTTCCATATGATATTTTTGGGTGCTCGGGGCCACTTTACACAGGTGAGGCACCTGACGTGACAGGCGATCGATATCTGAAATATCAAAATCAATCTCGCCTTCCTGAGCGGCTGCCAGCAGGTGTAAGACGGTATTGGTTGAACCGCCCATGGCGATATCCAGCGTCATCGCATTCTCAAACGCGGCTTTGCTGGCGATATTACGGGGCAGTACAGAAGCGTCATCCTGCTCGTAGTAGCGCTTGGTCAGCCCGACGATACGCTTACCGGCATTAATAAATAACTGCTCACGATCGGCGTGTGTTGCCAGCAGGGAGCCATTACCCGGCTGGGACAATCCTAATGCTTCGGTGAGACAGTTCATAGAATTGGCGGTAAACATACCGGAGCAGGAGCCACAGGTCGGACACGCTGAACGCTCGATCTGCTCACTGTCGGCATCACTGACATTCGGGTTCGCCCCCTGGATCATCGCATCAACCAGATCCAGCTTAATCAGCTGATCGGACAGTTTGGTTTTACCGGCTTCCATCGGGCCACCGGAGACAAAAATGACCGGGATATTCAGGCGCAACGATGCCATTAACATCCCCGGAGTGATTTTATCGCAGTTTGAGATGCAGACCATGGCATCGGCACAATGTGCATTCACCATATATTCCACGGAATCTGCAATCAGTTCACGGGACGGCAGTGAATACAACATTCCGCCATGGCCCATCGCGATACCGTCATCCACGGCAATGGTATTAAATTCTTTCGCGACGCCGCCGGAGGCTTCAATCTGCTCCGCAACCAGTTTTCCCAAATCACGTAAATGCACATGACCCGGCACGAACTGCGTAAAGGAGTTAACGACGGCAATGATGGGTTTTCCGAAATCATCATCCGTCATTCCGGTTGCGCGCCACAGCGCGCGGGCTCCCGCCATATTACGGCCATGGGTGGTGGTGGCGGAACGATACTTAGGCATGCTCTGTTTACTCCAGTCTGTAAAAAAATCGCGGACCCTGTTGAAGCCCGCGTTATTCAATCGTTATTGCGGGTTAACCGGATCCAGCCAGCCCCATTTATCTTCAGTTTCACCCGTAAACAGACCAAAGAATGCCTGTTGAATACGCTTAGTGACCGGGCCACAACGGCCTTCACCCACCTGGATACCATCAACACTACGTACCGGGGTAATCTCAGCGGCGGTCCCTGACATAAAGACTTCATCCGCCAGATACAGTGACTCACGGGACAGTGCCTGCTCACGGACTTCAATACCCAGCTCTTTTGCCAGTTTAATAATGGCATCGCGGGTGATCCCCGGCAACGCTGACGAAGTGAATGGCGGAGTGAACAGAATACCGTCTTTGACTTCAAACAGGTTTTCACCGGCACCTTCAGACAGGTAACCATTCACATCCAGCGCAATCCCTTCCTGATAACCATGACGGCGGGCTTCGCTGCCGACTAACAGAGATGAAAGGTAGTTTCCGCCGGCTTTCGCGCCGGTCGGGATAGTATTCGCCGCCACACGGTTCCAGGAAGAGACCATCGCGTCGATACCTTGTTCAAGCGCTTCCGCACCCAGATAAGCCCCCCACGGGAAGGCGGCGATAATCACATCGGTACTGTAACCTTCAGGAGGATTGACCCCTAGCCCGACATCACCCACAAAGACCAGCGGACGGATATAGGCACTTTTCAGGTTATTCACCCGTAAGACTTCTCGGCAGGCTTCCATCAGTTCATCAACACTCTGAGAGACCGGGAAACGATAGATTTTGGCAGAGTCACGCAGACGTTGCATATGCTCACGATGACGGAAGACCACAGGGCCTTTATGAGAATCATAGCAACGTACACCTTCAAAGACAGACGTACCATAGTGCAACGCATGTGACATCACGCTGACCTTCGCGTCTTCCCATTTCACCATTTTCCCGTTGAACCAGATAAACTCTGCTTTTGTCGTGCTCATATTGATGTCCTTTGTACCCTTGGGTGGATTTGTTGTGTTATTCGTTATTTAACCTGAACGCTGGTGACGTCCATAAGTTTTGTAAGTTGTACTGACAGTAACTCAACTGAACGCAGGCTGCTTACTGTCATTTCGATACTGATAGCGTCAGCCTCTGCCGGCTGTCCCATCGTCATCGCATTAACCCGGAAACCACGATGACGCACAACACGCAGAATACGCTCTAAAATTTCAGGCCGGTAGTGCGCGTTTACAGATAACTGATACTGATTCATGCCGTTTCCTCCATCATCTGAGTGTTGCTGGCACCCGGTGGCACCAGTGGCCAGACATTCTCACCCTCATCGATAACGACATGCAGGAAGTAAGAACCTTCAGAGGTCAGCAGGGTATCCAGTGCGGCATCTATCTGATCCTTCCGGCTGATTTTCTGCCCCGGAATATCAAACGCACTGGCGATCGTCAGGAAATCCGGATTGTCTGTCAGACAGGTTTCGCTATAACGCTCTTCAAAGAAAAGCTGCTGCCACTGGCGAACCATTCCCAGACGCTGGTTATCCAGCAGCAGGATTTTGACCGGCAGCTGACGGCGCTTAATGGTTCCCAGCTCCTGAATATTCATCATGATAGAGCCATCACCGGAGACACAGATAACGGTATCCTGCGGGCAGGCCACCTGAGCCCCGATGGCGGCCGGTAAGCCAAACCCCATGGTACCGAGACCACTTGAGGTAATAAAACGATCCGGAGCATCAAAAGACATATGCTGTGCTGTCCACATCTGATGCTGGCCAACGTCAGTCGTAATAATCGTTTGTACGGTTTTTTTATCTGACAGAGCTTTCAGGAGTGCGGGGGCATAAATGGGGTCACCGGGATGGTCATATCGGCTGGCATAATCCCGCTTCATTGCGGTAACCGAACTGCACCAGGCGGAGATATTCAGTGGCTGACTCAGGGCCGGTAACAGCTGGTTCAAATCCCCCTGCAAAGAAACATGGGCACGTCGCAACTTGTTCAGTTCTGCCGGGTCGATATCCAGATGGATCACTGCGGCTTCCGGCGCAAAGGTATCCAGCTTACCGGTAACACGATCATCAAACCGGGCACCGACCGCTATCAGCAGATCACACTGCTGAACCGCCAGGTTGGCCATTTTGCTACCGTGCATGCCCAGCATGCCCAGGTAGGTTTCGTTATCCGCATTAACACATCCCAGCCCCTTCAGTGTACATACCGAAGGTGCACCGGTCGCAGACAGAAATTCCCGCAGGGCCGGAACGGCACCGGCAATGCCGACACCGCCACCGATATAAACCACTGGCTTACGGGCGGCTGCCAGTAAACGGCGGGCTTCCTGCATCTCGTTTTCGGCGAACGCGGGAATGTCATCCATACTGGCAGTGACATCAGTAAAATCTGCCGCGCCCAACTGAATATCTTTAGGGATATCGACCAGCACCGGACCGGGACGGCCGGACTGAGCGATAGCAAAGGCTTCCGCCAGAATGCCGGGTAACTCTTCTGCGGACTGCACCATAAAACTATGCTTGGTACAGGCCAGTGATAATCCGAGGACATCAATTTCCTGAAACGCATCGGTACCTATGACAGCGGTAGATACTTGTCCGGTAATGGCGACCACCGGGACCGAGTCCATCATTGCATCAGCCAGTCCGGTGATCAGGTTCGTCGCTCCCGGACCGGAGGTTGCAATACACACTCCGGTTTTGTTGGTGGCACGGGCATAGCCAATGGCGGCCATGACGGCACCTTGTTCATGACGGCACAGCAAATGCTCTACGCCGCCGTCATAGAGTGCATCGTAGACTGGCATAATCGCCCCGCCCGGATATCCAAAAACGGTCTGAACCCCTTGTGCCCTTAAAGCCTGAACTACCCACTGTGCTCCGGTCATCGCTATTCACCTGTCTTTTGCCGGGAGAGACAGAACGTTATGCTGCCATTCATGTTCCACTCCACATTAAAATGCTACAAGGCCTGAACACCAAAAAAAAACCCCCGGACCTGTCGGTGCGGGGGTTCTCTTTCGATTAAGGCTTGATTTCTAAGCCTTTCTTTCTCCGAGTGCAGCCCCGCACGATGGTAGAATAATCACCACCACGCTAATCACGACCAGGCTAATCACTCGGAGAAGGGCTTTCATAATCAGTTCAACATTCGCTTAATTCGATATAGTGCTTAAAGAGTTACCATAGGATGACGAAAGATGACAACCCCTTTTTTTATTAATTTCCCGGGACTGTGAGCCATTTCCTTCTAAATCACTGATAAGTATTAGTTATATAAAAATCACTAATGCTTTAATTTTTTCTCCGAAAAATGGTTTCACCGCAGAGACTCATCACAAAATTCGGGCAATTCATGTCATTGCCATCACTATGAACAGGAGGGATCCCATAAAATCATCCTCCGGCCGGCGAGCAGGACAGGCGCAATATTTTATACTGGATGATATTTCAGGGAGAGAATATGTCATTAGCCAGAGTGATGACCCGTGCAATTATCGGTCTGGATGCCCCGCTGGTCACTGTAGAAGTCCATCTGAGTAACGGACTCCCCTCCCTGGTCATGGTCGGGCTACCGGAAGCAACCGTTAAAGAATCGCGGGAACGGGTGCGCAGTGCCATTATCAATAGCGGCTTTCGTTTTCCTGTCCGCCGGATCACGGTCAGCCTGGCCCCGGCAGATATGCCAAAACAAGGGGGGCGTTACGATCTGCCGATTGCGATAGCTATCCTTGCCGCTTCCGGACAAATTCCTCCGGAATCCCTGACCACCACGGAGTTTTCCGGGGAGCTGGCCTTAACCGGCGGGCTACGGGCAATCAGGGGCGCGATCCCGGCCGTGGTTGCTGCATGTCATGCAAAGAGAAACCTGATCCTTTCCGGTGATAACGAAACAGAAGCCGGTTTAGTCAGAGAAGCGGTCACATTCGTTGCAGACAGCCTGCTGGAGGTTTGTCATTTTCTGCACGGGAAAACGCAGCTACGGCAAGCCACCTATACAGGCAGTTACGAAGCAGGAAGCTACCCGGATCTGCAGGAGATTATTGGCCAGCAGCAGGCCAGGCGCGCATTAGAGATCACTGCTGCCGGTGGCCATAATTTACTCCTTATCGGCCCGCCAGGTACCGGTAAAACGATGCTCGCGGCCCGGCTACCCGGTATATTGCCCCCGCTGACCGAGCAGGAGGCTCTGGAGTGTACAGCACTCAATAGCCTCTGCCAGGATATCCCGGCCACTGCCTTGTGTTATGAGCGTCCTTTCCGGGCACCTCACCACAGTGCATCCGTGTATGCTCTGGTCGGTGGGGGTGCCCTGCCACGGCCGGGTGAAATCTCTCTGGCACATAACGGGGTGCTCTTTCTGGATGAATTGCCTGAGTTTGAGCGCAAAACGCTGGACGCGCTCCGGCAGCCGCTGGAAGCCGGTAAAATTGCGCTCTCCAGAGCACAGGCTAAAATTACCTATCCTGCACGTTTTCAGTTAATTGCAGCCATGAATCCTGGCCCCACAGGGGACTATCAGGGCATGCATATGCGTCAGTCCGCAAACCAGGTACTGCATTACCTCAATCGCCTCTCCGGGCCCTTTCTGGACCGCTTTGATTTATCTGTTGAAGTCCCCTTACTTCCTCCCGGCATGTTAAGTGAGCCCACCTCTCCGGGGGAGACAACAGAACAGGTCAGAAAACGTGTGATCAGAGCCCGGGAATATCAGCTCAACCGATCAGGCAGAATCAATGCTCTGATGACGCACAAAGATATCAACGAGTGGTGCCGGATAAGCCCACAGGATGCACGATGGCTGGAGCAGGTATTACAAAAACTCGGGCTCTCTGTACGGGCATGGCAACGGATATTAAAAGTCGCCAGAACGCTGGCTGATATGACAGAGACGACAGCTATCGGGCGGGAACATTTACAGGAAGCCATCAGCTACAGGGCGATGGAGAACGTGTTGCGTCATCTTCAGCAATAAAGGGGACAGGGGGGTACTGGTGTCACTTAATGGCAGGGAGTAAGGAGTCATGTCAGGATCAAAAAAAGGGCCGAAGCCCTTTTTTATTAATCATCACTATCGCTGAAATCTTCAACCGTATCCATCTGCGGTTTACCGCCGGAAAGTGTATGGAAACGTTTCGGACGCTTAATTCTGCTCATATATTTTGACCAGACGCGTTCTGCTTCCGTTTCCGGCTCTTTCAGGCCGCGGCAGACTTCAACAAATTTAATCTCTTCTTCCGTAACAGGCTCACGCTTCGCCAGATCCAGTTCATTAAAAGCAGAACCATGACGTTCAAGTAACTGAGCTTCCTTGATGGTAAAATCACCGTGGCGTGAAAACCCTCGCGGGTAGTGCTTATTATCAAAAAAGCGATTTGTGGTGGTAAAACTATCCGACATTTTACACGCTCCTAACTCTTTAATGGTCGTGTGATTTATGGCGCGGAGTATTCGATAGGCTTGACAAAGTGTAAAACAAAAGATTTTAATCGTATTGATTAAAATATTTGGAGATGATGTTATGGATACAGAATTGCTGAAAACTTTCCTGGAAGTCAGCAGAACACGCCATTTCGGGAGAGCTGCAGAAGCATTATACCTGACCCAGTCTGCGGTGAGTTTTCGCATTCGTCAGCTGGAAAATCAACTGGGTGTCAGTTTGTTTACCCGCCATCGAAATAACATCCGGCTGACTTCTGCAGGTGAACGATTATTACCCTATGCCGAAACGCTGATGAGTACCTGGCTTATCGCGAAGAAAGAGGTTTCGCTCTCTCAGCAGCAGCATGAACTGACGATTGGGGCCAGTACAGCGCTCTGGGAGGCCTACCTGACGCCCTGGCTTAAAACGCTCTATCAGACGCGTGAAAATCTTCATATTGAAGCCAGGGTTGCCCAGCGACATCTGCTGGTGAAACAGATCCATGAACGTCAGCTGGATGTACTGATCACCACAGAAGCGCCGAAGATGGATGAACTGTTAAGTCAGCAGATCGGTCATATCTCCCTGGCACTGTTTCGATCCCGCCAGTCTGACAAAAAAGAGCGATATCAGTATATCAAACTGGAATGGGGCGCGGACTTCCATCAGCATGAACTTTACTTATCCGGCAGCGATGATTCACCGATACTGACGACAACTTCGGCACATATCGCACGTGACCTGCTGCATACCACGGAAGCCTGTGCATTTTTACCGGAGTACTGGCAGACAATATATAAAGATCTGGTTCCGGTCGCCGATACTGCCACGGTAATTCGCCCGCTATATGCGGTGTGGCTACAGAACAGCGATCAACAGGCCGCGCTAAAACAGCTTCTGAAAGTACCGGTCGGCTCACATTGATCATGAATACAGGGTTTGACGGAAAAATTTGAGGGTCAGGCCGGAAAATTGCCGGTCTGGCGGGGAAGATTTCGACAGAAATGGACTGACAGGGGTGTTTTTCAGGCAAAAAAAAATCCTTTGCAAAGCAAAGGATGATTTTTCTGGCAGGGGCGGAGGGACTCGAACCCCCAACACCCGGTTTTGGAGACCGGTGCTCTACCAATTGAACTACGCCCCTAAATAGGGTGGCGGAACGGACGGGACTCGAACCCGCGACCCCCTGCGTGACAGGCAGGTATTCTAACCAACTGAACTACCGCTCCACCGATTCTGTACTGAATTCAGAGTTTCTGAACTCAGGTATTTCACCTTTTACCCGTCACGGTAAAAGTCACGACTGTAATACAGTCTTAATTGGATGCCTGGCAGTTCCCTACTCTCGCATGGGGAGACCCCACACTACCATCGGCGCTACGGCGTTTCACTTCTGAGTTCGGCATGGGGTCAGGTGGGACCACCGCGCTCTTGCCGCCAGGCAAATCTTGGTGCTATGTCCTGTGTCTTTTTCACTGATACTGCGTTGGCTGCCTTTGTGCTGTTCAGTCACATACTTATGTATGCTCCCTCTCATCACGCAGTTGCCGCCTTGTCTCAGCGTAAAATCCTTCGGACGTATGTCCGCAGAACACAACTACATTTTTATATCAACAATCCGGAACTTCGCTGAAAATTCTTTTGCGTCTCTCGCAAAACGCCTCTGGCGTTGTAAGGTTAAGCCTCACGGGTCATTAGTACCGGTTAGCTCAATGCATCGCTGCACTTACACATCCGGCCTATCAACGTCGTAGTCTTCAACGTCCCTTCAGGACTCTCAAGGAGTCAGGGAGAACTCATCTCGGGGCAAGTTTC
>NZ_JFJX01000071.1:0-826 GCF_000611875.2 Tatumella sp. UCD-D_suzukii | reverse complement strand
CCAGTCAGCCTTCGGCGGCGATTCCTGTCACGGTCGAGACCACGGCGCCGGCAGCAGCCGGTGATGTCGGACTGACCGACGGTAACGGTAATAACCTGTCCGGAGCGGAGACAAATGACTCTACCCCGATCCTGAAAGGGACCGCGGCAGCCGGCGACACCGTCACTATCCTCGACAACGGTAAAGCCATCGGCACCGCCACGGCGGGCAGCGACGGCAGCTGGAGCAGCACCCTGCCGGCCCTGGCCGACGGCAGCCACAGTATCACCACCACGGTCACCGATGCCGCCGGTAACACCAGTCAGCCTTCGGCCGCCATTCCTGTGACGGTCGAGACCACGGCGCCGGCAGCAGCCGGTGATGTCGAACTGACCGACGGTAACGGTAATAACCTGTCCGGAGCGGAGACAAATGACTCTACTCCGGTCCTGAAAGGGACTGCGGCAGCCGGCGACACCGTCACTATCCTCGACAACGGTAAAGCCATCGGCACCGCCACCGCGGGCAGCGACGGCAGCTGGAGCAGTACCCTGCCGGCCCTGGCCGACGGCAGTCACAGCATCACCACCACCGTTACCGATGCCGCCGGCAATACCAGTCAGCCTTCGGCGGCGATTCCTGTCACGATCGAGACCACGGCGCCGGCAGCAGCAGCCAACGTGACGCTGACCGATTCCGCCGGGGACGATCTGAGCGGGAAAGCCAGTAACGATGCCACCCCTGTTCTCAAAGGGACCGCGGCAGCCGGCGACACCGTCACTATCCTCGACAACGGTAAAGCCATCGGCACCGCCACCGCGGGCAGCGACGGCAGCTGGAGCAGCAC
>NZ_JFJX01000070.1:0-643 GCF_000611875.2 Tatumella sp. UCD-D_suzukii | reverse complement strand
CCTCTGACTGCCAGGGCATCCACCGTGTACGCTTATTCGCTTAACCTCACAACCCACAGACGTCTTGCAACGACTCTGAATCGTAAAAGTTTTTGAGAGACTCTGAATAACTTAACGTTATTCATTGTTTTCAAATTTTCAGCTTGTTCCGTATTGTTAAAGAGCAATATCTTAAACATGACTCGTAAGTCATCTTTAAGATATGTTTCAGCAGGCACTGCTGAATGATGGTGGAGCTAAGCGGGATCGAACCGCTGACCTCCTGCGTGCAAGGCAGGCGCTCTCCCAGCTGAGCTATAGCCCCATCGATGATAATTTTCTGAAGTGTCCTATTCTTTTTCAGACAAGGCATGGCTTCGCGACGCATAGCCTGCTATGCGAGCCGGAGTCATAACGCCGTATGAGAAAGAATTGGTAGGCCTGAGTGGACTTGAACCACCGACCTCACCCTTATCAGGGGTGCGCTCTAACCACCTGAGCTACAAGCCTGCAGAAGATTACTGCTCTCTTTAATTTCATCAGACAATCTGTGTGAGCACTGCGCGGGAGTGTATCTTCAGGTAAGGAGGTGATCCAACCGCAGGTTCCCCTACGGTTACCTTGTTACGACTTCACCCCAGTCATGAATCACAAAGTGGTAAAC
>NZ_JFJX01000069.1:0-659 GCF_000611875.2 Tatumella sp. UCD-D_suzukii | reverse complement strand
GTTCACAAGTTACAGCCTATTAAGTGAAAATTTACGTTTAATTGTAAATGCGCATGCGCAGTTCATCGCAAAAAGATGGCTGACGGCGCAAAATGTCCGCATTAATGGCCGCTTTTCGTGCTTTTTTGAATTTTAATCGTACGACGTTTTGTTCACAAGTTACAGCCTATTAAGTGAAAATTTACGTTTAATTGTAAATGCGCATGCGCAGTTCATCGCAAAAAGATGGCTGACGGCGCAAAATGTCCGCATTAATGGCCGCTTTTCGTGCTTTTTTGAATTTTAATCGTACGACGTTTTGTTCACAAGTTACAGCCTATTAAGTGAAAATTTACGTTTAATTGCAAATGCGCATGCGCAGTTCATCGCAAAAAGATGGTTGACGGCGCAAAATGTCCGCATTAATGGCCGCTTTTCGTGCTTTTTTGAATTTTAATCGTACGACGTTTTGTTCACAAGTTACAACCTATTAAGTGAAAATTTACGTTTAATTGCAAATGCGCATGCGCAGTTCATCGCAAAAAGATGGCTGACGGCGCAAAATGTCCGCATTAATGGCCGCTTTTCGTGCTTTTTTGAATTTTAATCGTACGACGTTTTGTTCACAAGTTACAGCCTATTAAGTGAAAATTTACGTTTAATTGTAAATGCGCATGCGC
>NZ_JFJX01000068.1:0-1646 GCF_000611875.2 Tatumella sp. UCD-D_suzukii | reverse complement strand
GTCACAGCATCACCACCACCGTTACCGATGCCGCCGGCAATACCAGTCAGCCTTCGGCGGCGATTCCTGTCACGATCGAGACCACGGCGCCGGCAGCAGCAGCCAACGTGACGCTGACCGATTCCGCCGGGGACGATCTGAGCGGGAAAGCCAGTAACGATGCCACCCCTGTTCTCAAAGGGACCGCGGCAGCCGGCGACACCGTCACTATCCTCGACAACGGTAAAGCCATCGGCACCGCCACCGCGGGCAGCGACGGCAGCTGGAGCAGCACGCTGCCGGCCCTGGCCGACGGCAGCCACAGCATCACCACCACGGTCACTGATGCGGCCGGCAATACCGGGCAGCCTTCGGCAGCGATTCCTGTCACGGTCGAGACCACGGCACCGGCAGCAGCAGCCAACGTGACGCTGACCGATTCCTCCGGGGACGACCTGAGCGGGAAAGCCAGTAACGATGCCACCCCTGTTCTCAAAGGCACCGCGGCAGCCGGTGATACCGTCACTATCCTCGACAACGGTAAAGCCATCGGCACCGCTACCGCGGGCAGCGACGGCAGCTGGAGCAGCACCCTGCCGGCCCTGGCCGACGGCAGCCACAGCATCACCACCACGGTCACTGATGCGGCCGGCAATACCGGGCAGCCTTCGGCAGCGATTCCTGTCACGGTCGAGACCACGGCACCGGCAGCAGCAGCCAACGTGACGCTGACCGATTCCGCCGGGGACGATCTGAGCGGGAAAGCCAGTAACGATGCCACCCCGATCCTCAAAGGGACCGCGGCAGCCGGCGACACCGTCACCATTCTCGACAACGGCAAAGCCATCGGCACCGCCACGGCAGGCAGCGACGGCAGCTGGAGCAGCACCCTGCCGGCCCTGGCCGACGGCAGCCACAGTATCACCACCACCGTCACCGATGCCGCCGGCAATACCGGGCAGCCTTCGGCAGCGATTCCTGTCACGGTCGAGACCACGGCACCGGCAGAAGCCGGTGATGTCGGACTGACCGACGGTAACGGTAATAACCTGTCCGGAGCGGAGACAAATGACTCTACCCCGGTCCTGAAAGGGACTGCGGAAGCCGGCGACACCGTCACTATCCTCGACAACGGTAAAGCCATCGGCACCGCTACCGCGGGCAGCGACGGCAGCTGGAGCAGCACCCTGCCGGCCCTGGCCGACGGCAGCCACAGTATCACCACCACGGTCACCGATGCCGCCGGCAATACCAGCCAGCCTTCGGCGGCTATTCCTGTCACGATCGAGACCACGGCACCGGCAGCAGCCGGTGATGTCGAACTGACCGACGGTAACGGTAATAACCTGTCCGGAGCGGAGACAAATGACACCACCCCGGTCCTGAAAGGCACCGCGGCAGCCGGCGACACCGTCACTATCCTCGACAACGGTAAAGCCATCGGCACCGCCACCGCGGGCAGCGACGGCAGCTGGAGCAGCACCCTGCCGGCCCTGGCCGACGGCAGCCACAGCATCACCACCACGGTCACTGATGCGGCCGGCAATACCAGCCAGCCTTCGGCCGCGATTCCTGTGACGGTCGAGACCACGGCACCGGCAGCAGCAGCCAACGTGACGCTGACCGATTCCGCCGGGGACGATCTGAGCGGGAAAGCCAGTAACGAT